>DATLVT010000990.1:0-11402 GCA_035577105.1 Polyangia bacterium | reverse complement strand
GGCGCAGGGCGAGGCGGTGATTCGCCTGCAACCGGGGCCGGTCTATTCGAACCAGCCCAAGGATTACTTTGCCCCGTCGAACTGGCTGCAGATGGACGACGCCGACGCTGACCTGGGCGGGTCCGGTCCGCTGGTGGTCGACGTCCCGGGTGCCACGCCGTCGGCGCTGGTGGCGGCGCTGGGAAAGAACGGCGTCGCCTATCTGCTGGATCGCGCCAACCTGGGCGGCATCGGCGCCGGCAACGGCGCCACCGGCGAAGGCGTGGCCAGCGCGCAGGTCGCCAACGGCGCCATCATCAACGCCGCCACCAGCTACACCACCGGCCGCGGAACGTTCGTGGTCTTTCTCACCCAGCGCAACAGCAAGGGTGTTGGGTGCCCCGCCGGCCAGACCGGCGACCTGGTGGCGTTGAAGCTGGGGGCGACGGCGCCGCCCACCATCAGCGTCGCCTGGTGCGCCGAGAATCAGGGCGGCGGCTCGCCCATCGTCACCACCACCGACGGTTCGACCGACGCGGTGGTCTGGTCGGTGGGCTTCGAGACCAGCCAGCGCCTGCACGGCTTTGACGGCGAGACGGGCGCCCTCATCTATGCGGGCGGCGGGGCTGCCGACCTGCTGACCCACGGGGGCCATCGCTATCAAAGCCCGATCGTCGCCCACGGGCGAATCATCGTCGCCGCCGACAACGCGCTGTTCGCCTTCAAGCCGAGGTGAACGGAGATGCCCGCGGATCGCGGGGACGCTTTCGCGGCACGGCATGTAATGCGCAACACGCCATTTTAGTGCTCGCCAGTGAGAATGCGGATCTGTACAGTGGCTCGATGACGACGCGACGATGGGTCCTGGTGTCACTGTCGGGTCTGGCGATGGCCTGCGGACAGTCACCCGAAGACGATCTTTCGGTGACGACGGCGCAGCTCGACACGGCGGAAGGAAATGGGCGCCCGGAGCCGCCGATGCTGGGCGCGCACCAGGTTCGTGGCGAGGCAGGCCCCGGCGGTGGCGGCGGCGCTCTGATGACCTGGCACAGCGGGGCGATCATGACCAGCTCGACCGTCAAGGCGATCTTCTGGGGCGCCAGCTGGGCCAGCGCCAGCTTCGTTGCCGACAAGATGTCCGGCCTCGATTCCTTCTATGCCGGTTACAACGGATCCCACTACGCTGCCGCCAGCACCGAGTACACCGGCAGCAATGGCGTCGTGGGCACAGCGGTCGCTTATGCGGGACACGCGATCGATCTCTCCGCGGCGCCGGCGCGCGCGCCCAAGGTCTCGGCCATCGCCGCCGAGGTTTGCAAGTTGATCACCGACCCGGTGGCGAACGGGTATTACCCGGTCTACACGGACACGCGGCGTGGTTCGGCCGGCTATTGCGCGTGGCACAGCTACGGCGCCTGCAACGGCGTGCCGGTGCAGTTCGGCTTCTTCTTCAATCTGGACGGAGACGCCGGTTGCGATCCGCAGGACGCCCGCACCGATCACTCCCAGGGACTGGAGGCGCTGGCCAACGTCAGCGCGCACGAGCTGTCGGAAACGGTGACCGATCCGCGCAACGGCGGCTGGTACGATTCATCGGGCGGCGAGAACGGCGACAAGTGTGCCTGGGCGTTCAATGTCCCGTTCGTCACCTTTTCCGACGGTGGTACCTGGAAGCTGCAAGGCGAGTGGTCGAACGCCGCCTTCACCGCCGGGACCGGATACGCCAACCGCAGCGGCCAGCTCGGCTGCCTCAGCGGAATCTGATCGGCAGCTCGCCCGTCTGATCGGCTTGGCTCGGCTCGGCGTCGCCGCCGGCGTTCACTCCGTCGCCAGGAACGCGATCGACGGCGCCGAGACCACGCGGTCGAAAAAACGCAGGTCGGACAGCTTGGCGCGCAACGGCGGTGAGGCGGGAACGGTGGGGCTGCGCTGTCCCACCAGGATGGCGGCCGGCAGGGACAGCTCGCCGGGCAGGGCCGGCGCCTGGCTGTCCAGCGCGCCGTCGATGAAGATCTGGCGCAGGCCGGTGGTGCCGTCGCGGGTCACCGCCACGTGGTGCCAGTGGCCGTCGACCACGGTGCGCAGGCTTTGCATGGCGGTTTGATCCTTGGGGGTGTCCTTCGGATCGCCGACACCGAAGGCCAGCTTGTCCAGCGACAGGCTGATCCCAAAGTCCAGAGCCAGCCCGGAAACGTCGGCGTCGATCAGCCGCGGGCCCATCACCCAGCCCATCTGTCGCGGGCCCTGCTGGGTGGTGTTCAGCCAGAAGGCGACGGTGAAATCCTTGTGCACGGCGGGCAGCAACCCCAGCCAGCCGCCGTCGATCTGCAGCACCGGTCCCCGCTGCGGATCGCTGACCACATGGACGTTGGTGGCCAGGGCGTCGGGACGATCGCTGCCGGCACGATCGCGTCCCACCCGCGCCGCCTGATCAAAGGGATACCAGGCGGTCGGGCGATCCAGCTCGATCGGGCCGTGATCGACCGTGCCCTGGATGGTCTGGTCAGCGCAGGCGGCGCCGATCAGAAAAAGCACGCTGGCTGCGGGTCGCATCACCACCAAGAATGACGGCGTCAAAAGCCGAAACGCAAGTCCAGCGCTGCCGAAGGTTGCGGCTGGGCGATGCGAACGGTCTGGTGCCCGACGTCGACGACCGGCCGCGGCCACATCGCGAACAGATCCCCGCCCAGGCCCACGGAGACGCGCGCCGCCAGGGGGATGATCAGCTCGACGCCCAGGGCGGCGACCGCGGTCAATCGGGTTTGCGTGTTGCCCAGCAGCGACGACACGGCGGGATCGACGCTGCCCGCGGCGTGCAGCCAGACACCGCCCACGCCGAACCGGGCCCTGGCGGCCAGCCACGGCCAGGAGATCAGCGTCGCCACCGCCTGGGCCAGGGCGGCCCCTTCGGTCAGGCTGACGGTGGCGTCGTCGTTGGTGTGGCGCGGTCCCCACAGCGGGCCGACCAGGCGCGCGCTCCAGGACCAGCGCGGAGTCAGCACGCTCTCCAGGGTCAACTGCGGGCCCAGCGACGAACCGAATCCGGCGTTGCGCATGGCCGCCACCGAGCCGATGGCCAGGGCCCAGCGCGGCGGCGCTGTCGGCCGTTCGTCACCGGGCGCCACCAGGGTGTCGGGCGGCGGCGTCGTCGCGGGCGGCGGCGGCGGGGAAGGTTGCGTCGGCTGGCCCAGCGCCGACGTCAACAGGTCGACCGCGCGCGCCGCCAGGATGGTCGGCACGTCGGGCGTCCGGCGCAGCGAGACCGCCTCGAACAGCGACGGCGCGCCGTCTTGCCCCGCCACCCAGACGCGCACCACGGACGTCTCGCCGCGCGACAGGAAGGCGACGCAAGCGTCGGCGTGCGTCCGCGCCAGCAGGTCCCGCGCCTCGCCCAGCGGCAGATCGTCCTCGGTCTGGGCGTCCTGTTGCTGGACGGAAAATCCGTGCACGCGCAGCTCGCCGCCGACGCGATGAAAGATCTCGTCGATGAAGGGATCCTGCTGGGGCGGTCGCAGCACGACCACGGACGTCGCCGCCCAGGCGGCGCTGGCCACCGTCAGGCAGACGATGACGGCGGCGGCACCGGCGATGAGTTTGGGGAAGGGCGCTGTCATCGGACCGATCGAGGCAACAGAGCGACTGGCAACCTTTATCACTCCCCGCGGGCGGCGGCGTTGCTTTACGACTAGCGGTGGGAGGCGCGGCCGTCAGAGGGCGCGCGGTGGGCGGCGACGCGCGTTTTTCCAGAGGCGGCCTCGACGGCAAATTCGCCGGCGGGCGATTCGCCCAGGTACGTCGCGTACCAGTGTTCGGCTTCGGCCCATTTCCCGTCGGCCTCGCAGGTGCGCCCCAGCAGGTAAGCGGCCGCGCGCCCCTCGCCCGTTCCGGCGAACCGGCGGCGCAGGGCGCGGAAGGCGTCGCCGGCCAGCGCCGGTCGATTCGCATAGCGGGCGGCGTCTCCCAGCGCGCGCAGGTCCTCGGCGGAGCAGCGCGCCTCGCAGGCGTGGGCGGGCCGGCTGCGGGCCTCGGCGATCACCCGGTCGAACTGCCCCTTGCGCACCAGCTCGCCCCAGCTGGCGCCGCCCTCGCGCCGCAAGGTCGGCGCGGGTGCGGGTGTCGTCGCGGGCGCGGGCGCGGGCGTCGGCGGAGGCGCCAGCGCCGGCTCCTCTGCGGGCGCCGTCGCCGTGGTGGGGGCCGTCGGCGGCGCCGCCACCGTCGGTGCCGGCGCGGCGCTGGCGGCGCCGACGTCGCTGACGGTGACCCCCTTCGACGCCAGCGAAACCGAGACGCGCTGGCCGGCTCGCACCGCCAGCGAACCGTCACGCAGATAAGGACCGTGCAGGATCACCGAGCCTTCGTGCAGCTCCAGCGACAGCGTCTGCCTGGCCGCATCCCATCCCAGGTCGAAGGCGGTTCCGGTCACCAGCACCTCGAACGGTCCGGCCATGAAGGTCCAGCGCGTGTCGGGGCGATGCACCACCCGCACGCGCGCTCCCGTCCCCGCCACGCGGATGCGCGGTTTGTTGCGCCGCACATCCTCGACGCGAACCGCGGCCTTGTCGGGCGCCGAGATGGTCGTCCCGTCGGAGAATCGCAGGCGGCTGGTGGGCGCTTCACTCGGGGTGGCGGTGGCCGCCGCCGGTTCGCGCTCCTGCACGTACGAAAGGGTTCCTTCCGACTGTGGCCGCAGCGGTAATCGGGCGACGCCGCCGATGACGATCACCAGGACGGCGGCCACGGCGAAAGAGATCGTCCACGGCGAAATCCAGTTCCCTTTCCCCTTCACAGCCCAGGCGCCGCGCACCTGTTGCCCGGCGACGGTCCGGGTCAGCCGGGCCAGCGCGGCGCTGTCAGGCGTGGTGCGCATCCGTTCGTCGACGCTGGTTCGCGCCAGATTGATCAGGCTGTTCATCATGACCTCGTCCTCCCGCGGGTTTTCGCCCCGCCGCCCGCCGGTTTCCCCGTGCTTGTCGCCGCTGTCGTCTTTTCGATCGCCGCCGTTCACGGTCATCCCTCCTCCACCACCCCGGAGAGAAACTGCCGCAGCTTTGGCTGGCGCCGGGCCAGCCGGATCAACGTCTCGCGACCGGCGGTGACGGATCGTTTGGCCGTCGACAGCGAGACGTTCAACGCCGTCGCGACGTCGGCCATGTCCAGCCCCTGCACGAAATGCAGGAGGAAGGCCAGGCGGTGCCGCGTCTTGATCTTGTCCAGCAGCTGGTAAAGCTTTGCCAGCGCCATCCGGCTGTCGACGTCGGCCGGCGCCACCGCCACCTCGGGGATCTCCTGCCAGGGCAGCGACACGATCACCGAGCGCACCTTCCGTCTGCGCAGGGCCATCCCGGCGCGCCGCACGGCGATGCGCGACAGGATCGCCGGCAGGGCCATGCCGTCGCGAACCAGCTTCACGGCGCGCAGCAGCTCCAGAAAAACCTCCTGCACCAGATCGTCAATCTCCTGATCCGGGCCCAGCGTGGACAGCAGGACCGACTTCACCAGGATGTGGTGGCGTGACCAGATGTTCGCCAGCGCGCTGGCGTCACCCTGGGCGGCGCGGGCGACCAGCTCGGCGTCCAGTTGCGGCGACGCCGATTTCTGGCCCACCGACCGGGCGGCGTCTTCTGCGAAACGAGGCAGCGACAAGGCTGGACAAACCCCCAAAGATTATAAGTTGTTTGACGGTTCACGGCGGGCCCAAGAAAGTTTCGACGCTGGCCGCTGGCGGCGATGGTCGGGCAGCCCCGGATCGGGCAATTGGCTGGACCAAACAGCGTCGAGGCGCCGGCGGGGCTGATTCCGGAACTAACTTTGGGAAAATGTCCCAATATGTGAGCCATCGCCTGCTGGGTGAGGTACCCAATCACTATGCGTACGACCGCCTTGGTATTGGCGTTGGTCGCTGTAGGTTGCTCGGGCCAGATTGGGGGAGGGGATCCGGCAGGGGGTGGGGGTGGTCCCAGTGGCAGCGGCGGCAACATTGGTCCAGCCGGACCTCCCGGGTCCGAAGCGCCCAGCCCGCGGCTTTTGCGCCAGCTGACGCTGAGCGAGTACCACAACACGGTCGCCGACCTGCTGGGCCTGTCCAATCCGGACACCACCAACATCCCGCCCGATGTACCGATCCGCGGCTTCACCACCAACGTCTCCAGCGCCTTCATCGACGGCAACAACGTCGATCACTACGTGTCGGTGGGCACCGCGCTGGCCGATCGGGCCGTCAAGGAATCCTATGCCACCCTGGTCCCCTGCCAGACCGAGGACACCGCCTGTGCCGGGACGTTCATCGACAAGTTCGGCCTGCGCGCGTTTCGCCGGCCGCTGTCGCCCGATGAGAAGGCGCGCTATCTGAAGCTGTTCGACGCCGACGTGACCGGCGGCGATTTCAAGGTGGGCGTCGCCCTGGCGGTGCGGGCCATGCTGGTCTCGCCCATGTTCCTGATGCGCAGCGAGCTGGGCACCGACATGGGGCAGGGACGGTTCGTCCTGTCGCCGTTCGAGATCGCCACCGCGCTGTCGTACACGTACCTGGGCACGATGCCCGACGATGCGCTGTTCGCGTCGGCGCAGAGCGGAGCGCTGGCCAACAAGAAGGAGATCGAAACCCAGGCCCGCCGGCTGGTGACGTCGACGCGGGGACGGGCCCGCATCAGCGCCTTCTTCGGCGAGTGGCTGGAATCGTCGCGCGCCTTCGTGGCCACCAAGGACCCCGGCACCTTCCCCGCGCTGAAGGACGCCGCCACCGCCAGCGCCGTGGTCGACGCGATGAGGGCCGAAGAAGAGGCCTTCATCAACAACATCGTCTTCGATTCGACCAAGAAGTTCAGCGAGCTGTTCACCGCCGACTACACGTTCGCCAACGATCGCCTGGCTACCTACTATGGTCTGCCCAAGCCGGGGACGGGCGACACCGTGGCCAAGGTCGCGCTGCCCGCCGATTCGCCGCGGGGCGGGCTGTTGACGATGGGCATGTTCCTGTTCGGTCACGCCCGGGCTGATCAGTCGTCGCCCACGCAGCGCGGACACCTGATCCGCGCCAACATGTTCTGCACGGACGTTCCGCCGCCGCCAGCCGGGGTCGATGCCACGGTCAAGCCGGGAACGCCGGGCAAGACCGGCCGCGAGCAGATCCAGGCGCTGACCGGTTCAGGGACCTGCGACACCTGCCACAGCCTGATGAATCCGATTGGCTTTGGCCTGGAAGGTTTCGACGGCGCTGCCCAGATCAGGACCATGGACGGCGGCGAGATGGTCGACAACAGCGGCGTGATCAACGGCCTGGGGCCCACGCCCATCACCTTCCAGGGCCCCAAGGAGCTGTCCGCGATCGTGGCCAAGGATCCCCAGGCCCAGGCTTGCCTGGCCAAGAACTATTTCAAGTTCTCGCGCGGCTTTGACCCCGAGCAGACGGACGCCGCCGCTGATGCCGACGCGCCCGAGAGGCTGGGGCAGGCCTTCGTGAAAGCGAACCTCGATCTGCCCGAGATGTTCGTGCAGATCGCGCTGCAGGATTCATTCACCGTTCGCCGGTCAGCGGAGGTTCTGAAGCGATGAGCATCATAGAGCGACGGGGCATCCTCAAAGGCCTGGCGGCCAGCGCGATCGCGGCGCCGCTGGCGCAGCTGTTCCGCATGCACACGGGACGGGCGGCCGGGACCGGCCCGCTGCCCAAGGTGGTGTTCTTCTACACCCCCTGTGGCATCGAGCTGCCGCTGTGGCACCCCACGGAGACGGGCAAGGTCTTTACCCTGCCGCGGCTGTCGGCCCCGCTGCAGCCGCACGCGGCGGACTGCATCTTCATGGACGGCGTCTCCATGGTGCCGCTGGACGATCACCAGGGCGGCTCGCAGCAGATGCTGGCCGGCGACGACAAGGACGTCGTCACGCTGGACCTTCAGCTCAGCGACTTTCTCACGCCGCAAAAGAACACGCCCTTCTCGTTCGTCGAGCTGGGCGTGCAGTCGCGCATCAGCAAGGGCGGCACGCCCACGGTGCCGCATCCCCACTTCACCCGCCGCTCGCTGGCGCACGAGATCTTCGCCGAGGACAACCCGCTGGCGGCGTTCGCGTCGCTGTTCGGTCCCGGCACGCCGCCGGCCTCCCCCGCCATGTCGACGGCGGCCACCATGCTGCTGGCCAAGCAGCAAAAGAGCGTCCTCGACACCACCACCGCCGATCTGACGGCGCTGGCCAGCAAGCTGCCGAACTCGGAGAAGAACAAGATCGCGTCGTACACCGACGCCATCCGCACGCTGGAGATGCGCCTGACCGCGGGCGGCGGGGGCAACGGCAACAACGCCGCGATGTGCAGCGACTTCTCCGGGTTCAATCCCACCAAGTTCACCGTGCCCCAGGTCAGCGACCCCAACCAGGCCAGCTATCAGCAGACGGCCAATCAGGGCGTGGTCGCCGATCTGCAGATGGAGATCGCCCGCCTGGCCCTGGCCTGCGGCCGCGTTCAGGTCGTCACCCTGCTGTACGGGCACACCAACGCGCACAATCCGATCACGGGCCTGGGGCCGTTCGGCGTTCACGACGCCTCTCACTACAACGCGCCTCCCGGACAGCTGGTGGGCAACGCCACGCCGGCCCAGATCGACGCCAAGCTGACCGCGTGGCGAAACTACCGCGAGTGGTTCGCCCAGCGCCTGGCGCAGTTCATCGTCATGTTGAAGTCGACACCGGACGTGACCGGGACGCTGTTCGACAACACCATCATCTTTCACTGCTCCGAGCTGGGCGACGGCGGACCGCACAAGACCAACCGCGTGCCGTTCGTGTTCATCGGCGGGCGCGCCCTGGGCTTCAAGCTGGGGCAGGCCATCAACTTCACGGGCGGCGTTCCGGCCTACACCGGCGGATCACACAGCGGCCAGAAATACATGTCGCACTCGCCGCTGCTGACCATCATCGCCAAGAAGATGGGGATGCCCCTGCAGACGCCGTTCTTCGGTTTCAGCGGGCCGCAGGCGCTGGATCCGATGTCCCTCGGGATCATTTGAGCTTCTGAAAAGAGGCCGAGAAGATCGGGTGGGTCACGGTCTTTCCGACGACCAGCCGGCCCGAACCCGCCCAGAAGACGCGCGCCCCCTCGATCGACACCGCGGGCGGCAGGTCCCAGGTGGTGTCACCGGTCGGGTTGTCGAATTCGGCCAGCAGCACCAGATGGGCGGGGCCGTCCGTCGGTGATTCAAGGAAGGCCAGGCTGTGGCCGTCCTTGGACCAGGTCGCCGGCGAGCTGATGACCGAGCGTCCCTTGCGCGGGTAGGTGGGCGCGCCGTCGACGGCGACAAAGCCGGCCTCGGGTGTGCCGCCGACGAAGGCCAGGTGATCGCTGGCGGCAGTGAAGGTGAAGTAGCGCCCTTCACAGCGAATGGGGCGGGCCCGCGGTTCCAGCGGCTGGATGATGAAGAGGCGCGCCGGTGGCAGCGGCGGCTTTTCGGCCGGTGCTGCGGCGGCGGTCGGGGCGGGGGCCGAAGCGGCGCCGGACGCCGCCGTTTTCTTGTCGGCCTTTCGCGGGGCGTGGCCCGACTTGCGCGGCCTGGGAGGCGCCGCGCGTTTGGCGGATCTGGCGGGCGCCGTCTTGGCCACCATGATCTTCGCCGGCGCTGGCTCGGGCGGTGGCGTCGCAACCACTTCGTAGACCAGGCGATCTTCCGACAGGAACCGCAGGTCCTTGGGCGGCTCGTCGCTGCCCTTGGCGGTGATGGGGCGAAAGACGGCCTGCTGCACGCCCTGGTTGTCGGCGACGATGATCTGAAAGCGACGGGGGCGCGGCTTTGCCGGGTGCTTCTTTGCTGGAGCCCTGGCGGCGACCGGTTCGGGCGGGCCGCGCACCACGGCGACCCTCAGTTTTCCCGGCGAGAAGATCAGCTGGCCCGGTTCCACCTTCAGTCGCTCGGCCACCTTGTTGCGGACGCCCGTCAGCCAATCCTTCTCGTTCACCTCCTGCAGGCCCATCCCGCCCCAGGTTTCCTCCCGCCGCGGCGGCGGCGCTTCAGCAGCCGAATCGACGGCGGCGTGATGCTCGGACGCACCGGCGTCGGCGGCGCTGACCGGCGCCTGCTCCGTCGCCGCCGCCGCTCTTTTATGCGCGGGTTTGCTCTCGCTTGGTTCGGGCGCGGTGGCGCATCCGCCCAGCAGCGCGATCAGGACAAGGGCCGGACAGGACCGTCGCATGGACCCGCAGCATCGCCGGTCCTGACTGGATTTCACAACTATTGCGCGCTGCCCTCGCACGTGGGCAGCGTGCGAGGACCGGCCGGTGGCGCGTCGTCAGTTGCCCAGCACGGTGGTGATGACCGGGGCGTCGCCCAGGTTGAATTGCTGCATGCCGTAGTACCCGGAGGCGACGTAGACGTCAGAGCCGGCGAACTCGATGTTGTTGGCCCAGCCCAGCGTGCGGATGAAACGCACGCCGATGGGCGCCGCCGGTTTGCTGACGTCAACAACCAGGAAGCCGTCGCCTTGCAGGTTCATCAGCAGCCGTCCGTCGTGCTGGCCGACCAGATCGCTGTTGTACATGCCGGTCGGCTGGTCATAGAGGCTGCCGAATTTTCCGCCCGCCAGATCAAACATCATCAACCGATCCGACATGGCGTCGACCGTCGGGGCGGGGCCCGTCAGCCCCGCGCGGACCGGGCCGCCGACCCCGCCGCCGCCGATACCGACGCCACCTGGATAGTAATAGCCGTAATAGTTCTGGTGCCGGCCCACCACCGTCAGCTTTTGATCGTCCAGCACCATCGACGACGGATAGACGTCGTCGAACGTCTTGCTGTCCAGCAGCGCGGCGGCCGGGCGGCCGGAGACGGACACCTGGCGCAACAGCGACAGCCGCAGGGTGGAATCGCCGTGGCCGGGGTTGCCGGCGGCGTCGGCCACCCAGAACCAGCGGTAATCCTGGGCCACGAACATCCGTTCGTTGTCGGCGTTGAGATAGGTGTTGGTCAGGCGTCCCGGCAGGTTGATGGCGGCGCCGCCGGTCCAGTCGCTACCCACCAGCGACCAGCGCTGGGCGTAGTCCTTGAACACCGCCAGGGTCAGGTCGCCGGTCTTGGTGTCGGCGACGTGCTTGCGATAGGTCAGGAAGAACCCGCTCGGGTCGACGGGATCGGCGGCCAGTCCGTAACTGGAGGCCCACCACTCGCCGGTGGTGGGCGCCGTCTCGATGAGCTTGGTGGTGACGGCGGGCGCGTCGCTGTCGGTGAGATCCAGCGAGATGAGGCGCGTGGTCCAGGTGCTGACCGTGTTGTTGCTGCTGTTCTGCCAGCTCTGTCCCAGGATCTGCAGCCCCGACGTCGTCGAGATGATGTTGTTGGTGACGCCGGAGAAACCCCAGGCGCCCCAGAACCAGTCGCCGCACCAGTACCCGTAATAAAGCTGGATGTCGCTGGGCAGCGTCACCTTGCCGGCCTGGCGCGGGT
>DATLVT010000989.1:0-4081 GCA_035577105.1 Polyangia bacterium | reverse complement strand
ATATCGACCAGGTCTTCGCTCGCATCAACGCCGTCCGCGCTGCTCGCAGTCAGCCGCCCATCGGCCGCTTCGGGGGCGACAACGGCCACACGATGATGGAGGCAGACAGGCTGACCGACGGTCAGCACGGACTGGTGCGTGCGATCTCCGATGCCACCGAGGCCGCCGGCGAGGGGCAAAAGTTCGGGCACGTGCACGGCTGGACGCGCGAGACCGACACGCCCGCGACGCTGGCGGTGCCCGAGGCGTTGCTGACGTTGTCGGAGGTCGCGATCGGCGTAGGACGGTATCGCCGCGCCGGTGAGCCCTGGCTGCGCTTCGTCGTCCTGCTGGTTGCACCGCACGCAAAGAGCAACGACGTGGGCACGGACCCCGGCGTCGTTTTTTCGAGCACCATCTACCAGACGTCCAGCAAGTAGTCGTCGCCAGCGCGCGTTCGGTTCGTCGCCCCTGGCGCCGAAGCAAGGGGGATGGGGCGCGCCCTAGAGAGGCACGCAGACTGGCGCGGGAGCCAGTCTGCGTCGCGACCGCGAACGTCCCATGCAATCGCGAGATTTGTCGTCGCTGACCGGACGGCATCGGCTGGTCTTGCTGGCTTGAATGTTGCTGACTGTCGCCGCACCGGTTTCCCACCGACAGGAGCGTTTCATGCGACGAGACAGTTCAACGAGTTCTCACATTCTTCTGCGACCGCTTGCTCGACGGCCTGCTCCGACGATTCACGGAGGGCCGGGCGTCGCCTGCGCGCTCGGCGCGTTGACGCTGGCGCTGACTGGCTGCGGCGGCGAAGAAGTTGATGATCAACCGGCCGGTTCCTTCGGGACCGTCCAGCAGGCGTCCGAGCTGGCGCCGCAGACACCTCTCGACGGAGCCAGCATTCCCAAATACGTCGAGGCGCTGCCCACGCTGTCGGACACCCGCGTCGACGTCAGCAGCACGGCCCAGGTCGACATGCTGGAATTCCGGCAGAAGGTCTTGCCGGCGTCGATCTACGCCTCCTTGCCAGCGCCGTTCAACGCCGGGACATTGATGTGGGGTTACCGGGTGAAGAGCACCGCGGGCACCATCGTGACCCGCGGCCCCAGCTGGCCGGCGGCCACCGTGCAGGTTCGTCAGAACCGTCCGGTCTTCGTCACCTACCTGAACGATCTGGATCATCCCGCCCTGCAGCGGTTCCTGACCCAGGACCTGACGTTGCACTGGGCCGATCCGCAGGGCACCACCCGCAACAACCGCTGCAACAGCGGACCGCCACTGCCGCCCGCGTGCACGCACCCCTACGGCGGCCCCATCCCCGCCACCGCGCACTTGCATGGCGCCGAGGTGCTGTCGGCGTTCGACGGGCACCCCGATTCCTGGTTCACCCCGGGCCTGGCCCTGCGCGGGCCGGCGTTCAGCACCAACACCTATACGTATCCCAACGGGCAGGAGGCCACCACGCTGTGGTTTCACGATCATGCGCTGGGCATGACCCGCCTCAACGTGTACTCGGGGTTGGCCGGCTTTTATTTGATCCGCGACGGTCGCGACACCGGGGCCAGCAACAATCCCATCGGGCTGCCCGCCGGTCGTTTTGAACAGGAGCTGCTGATCGCCGACCGCCAGTTCGACACCTCGGGGCAGCTCCTGTTCCCCGATGGTTCGCCGCATGACAACCCCACCGGCATAAACGGCCCGCCACCCAATCCGGAACGACACCCCTTCTGGATCCCGGAGTTCTTCGGTGACGTCATGACCGTCAACGGCAAGTCGTGGCCGTTCTTCCGGGTGCAACCGCGCCGCTATCGGTTCCGCGTCGTCAACTCGTCGAACGCGCGTTTTCTGCAGATGCAGCTGGTGGTGGAAGGGGACGGGCAGCCCACGGCAATTCCGGGTCCTGCCATCTGGCAGATCGGCTCGGACGGCGGCCTCCTGAACACGCCGACCAACCTGGACGATCCGGAGAATGTGAAGGCGCCGCACCTGTTCCTGGCGCCCGCCGAACGCGCCGACGTCATCATCGACTTTGCCGGTCGGGCGGGTCAGCGCTTCATCTTGTCGAACCTGCAGTCCGCGGTGGCGCCTTTCCCCAGCGGCGATCCCCCTGATCCCGCCACCAGCGGGCAGGTGATGGAGTTCCGGGTCGATCTGCCGCTGGACGGCGCGGACACCACGTTCAATCCGGCGGGCGCGCACGGCAACCTGCGCGCGCAACCCATCGTCGACATCAAGCCGGCGGACACCGGAAAGTCGGCCGACAAGAAGCGCCAGGTGATCCTGGTCGAGGTGGAGGGCGACGGCGGCCCCGAGGAGGTGCTGCTGAACAACTCGCACTGGAACGGTCGTCGCGAGGGCACCAACCAGCCGATCACCGGGTCGCTGTCGAACGGGCACGGCCTGGCCTCGACGGAGAACCCGCAGGTGGGCGCCACGGAGATCTGGGAGATCGCCAACCTGACCGAGGACGCCCACCCGATCCACATCCACCTGGTGCAGTTCCAGGTCATCAACCGGCAGTCGTTCGATCGCGACGCTTACCGCGCTGCCTGGGATTCGTCGTTCCCGGGGGGCACGTTCAACGGCGTCACCTTCGCGCCCGGCACGTTCATCCCCGGCTTTGGGCCGCCGCACGACTACAACGTGCCGAACGCGGCCGGTGCCATCGGCGGCAATCTGGACTTCACGCCCTTCCTGCAAGGCAGCCCGGCGGCGCCCGATCCGTCGGAGGGGGGATGGAAGGACACGTTGAAGATGAAGCCGTTCGAGGTCACGCGCATCGCCGTGCGCTGGGCGCCGCAACGGATCGGGGTCAGCGGCGTGCGGGCCGGGCAAAACACGTTCTCGTTCGATCCGGGCAGCCAGGGTCCTGGGTACGTCTGGCACTGTCACATTCTTGATCACGAGGACAACGAGATGATGCGTCCTTACCTGGTCACGCACTGACCGGCACTGCGTACGGGAAGTCGCGCTCTGCCTGACAACGCGCCACCATCGGGCGGACGGCTGGTCGTCACCGGTCGTCTGCTGTTGCTGCTGCTCGCCGGGGCGGCGGTGGTGGTGGCGCTTGTCCTCGGCCGGCGGCATGACCGGGCGGCGGGAGGCGCAGCGGCGAGCGTGGCGGCGGCCCCGGCGCGCTTCGCTTGTCCGATGCACGCCGAGGTGACGTCGGCGGTCGCCGGCAGCTGTCCCATCTGCCAGATGGCCCTGGCGCCGATCGAGGCGCGCGGGCCGGCCGCCGACCGTGCGCACGACCGTGACGGCGATTCACTGGAGATCGCCGCCGGCGGCGGCGCCGACGCCCTGATTCGCACCAGCATCGGTCTGGTGCGCCGGCATGTCTTGCCACAGCAGGTGCACGCGCCGGCGTGGATCGAGGACGGCGTCGTCCACGCGGTGCTGTACAAGGACGAGCTGGGCTGGCTGGCCGCCGACGAGCCGGCCACGTTCGCATCCGCGCAAGCGCCCGCGCGGCAATGGAACGTGCGCCTCTTGCCGGGGGCGCCGACGCCGTGGGACGACGCCAGCGTGCGCGTGCGCTTTGCGTTCGCGCGGGCGCCGGCCGGGGCGCGCGGGCCCGGTGTCGATGTCGGCGTCGATGTCGATGTGGGCTGGCTGACGCTGGCGCAGAAGGCGCGCGCCATGATGGTGGTGTCGTCGGCCGCCGTGTTGCCGGCGCCGGAGAGCCCTTACGTGCTCAGCTACACGCCCGGCAGCCGCACGTTCAATAAACGGCCGATCGAGATCGGCAAGGCGTTTCACGGGGTCACCGCCGTCATCTCGGGTCTGAAGGAGCGCGAGATCATCGTGGCCATGAACGCGTCGCTGTTCGACGCCGAACGCCGGCTGCGCGCCGCCGCCGACCCGGCCGCCGGGGGCCCGCCATGATCGCGCGCGCGGTGGCCTGGAGCGCGCACCATCCGCGCGTCATCCTGGTGGGCGCGCTGCTGACGGTGGTGCTGGGCGAGTGGGGCCGCCGGACCCTTGAACGCGACGTCATCCCCGACCTGTCGGATCCCCAGATCGCTCTCGTCGCCGACTGGATGGGGCATCCAGCGACGGAGGTGGCCAGCGCGGTGACCACCGTGCTCAGCACGGCGCTGGG
>DATLVT010000988.1:0-5274 GCA_035577105.1 Polyangia bacterium | reverse complement strand
ATGCTGCCGTCGATCGCGGCCAGCGTGGCCCGCGAAGCTGCGCGCGAAGGGTCGGGCCCCGCGGCGGGCGAAGGGCAGCGCCGCCTTCGCCACGGCGATCCGACTCTGGAGGGCTACCGAGAGCCCGACCCTCGTCAGCGCGTCCTGAAGCAACAACTGGAATCAGTGCTGGCCCATCACCCCAGCGTCGAGCTTGCCTTCGTCAACTGCGATCAGCCCGACTGTCGCGCCCGCGCCGAGGCGCGCGATCTGATCAGCCTGAAGTCTTTCATCAAGGACGCCTCCGCCCTCGCGTCGTCCATGAAGATCCACGTCGAAACCCACACCAGCGCCTTCAACGGCACCAGCTATCGCGTCGACCTGGAAGGTCCACCCCCGCCCGCGACGGCGGCGCTGCCGTCGCCCGGCGGCTGACGGGGACCGCGCTCGTTCCGATCACGCGACGCGCGCCGAGCGTCGCAGACGCCAGGACTTCCGCGGCGCGAAGGACTATCTTCCAGACGTGTGAAATCGCATCCTCGCGAAGGGCGAGGGGAACCTGCACACCCCGCCAGCTTCCCATGAGCGTCCTGACCCGGTTTGAACAGCTGTACGACGAATCAAGGCGGAACCGGTGGTTTCGCGGTTTCGCCGTGTTTTGTCGCATCGCCTTGGCCCTTGGATTTGTGCCAGCGGGCATCGTCAAGGTGATGGGCGAGCGATTCACCGCCTTGCCGTCGAATCATCCGCTGGGCCACTACTTCGACGCCCTGTTCTTGACCGGGTCCTACTACAAGTTCATCGGCCTCGGCCAGTTGACGCTGGCGCTTCTGTTGCTCGTCCCGAGAACGGCGCTGCTGGGAGCGATCCTCTATTTCCCGGTCATCCTCAACATCTGTGTGCTGGCCTACGCCGTCAGGTTCGAAGGGACGCGGGGCACCACGTTGATGCTGCTGGCGAACGTGTTCCTGCTGGTGTGGGACTACGATCGATTGAAACACGTCCTGCCATTCGCCCGGGCGGACGACGATCGTCGCGTCCTCGCCACAACCAGTCGATTCCCGGCCTGGTTCTTCGGCTTTGTGTTTGCGGCGATCGTGTCGGTCATCGTGATCAATCAGTTCCTCTACGACATTCGGCCCGGCAACTCGCAGGAGGAGTGCACGAACGGATGCAAGGACAACGGCAGCCCGGATGCCTGCCAGAATTTCTGTGGCTGCATTTACGGCGCGGGCCATCCGTTGAACGTCTGCCTGGACGAATACCAGCGCGCAAAAAGATCGACGCCGATGTCGCAGAAAACGCCCTCGGCAGGAACCGGAGCCGCACCATGAGGTCTTCCCCGAAGGCGTCCGCCGCTGAACGACGGTATCGTTAGCAAGCCGTGCTACGGATCAAAGAACTTTTCCTGCCACTCTGCGCTGTCCTCTGCGCAGAGGCGTGCGATCCTGGCCGCCACTATTCCATCCCGGGGGCGAAAGCGGTGCGCGCCGATGGCGTTCGGTACGTCGCGGCGATCGGTGACGGGATCGAGGCTCGGTTCTATGCCAACATCTTCACGATCCATGGCTGGACCGAGGTGCAGGTGCTCAATAACTCTGTTGACCCGATCGAGTTTCAGCCGACACCAACCTTGATAGTCGGAGGCGACGCCTCCGAGGTGCCAGCACGGTGCGCGTTGCCCAGCGAAAAAAAGCTCGCAATTGAGAGAGGCCAGATGATGACTGTGCGTTGTGAGTTCGAGGCACGCCTTCGAAGGTTGTCGTCCTACGAACCGGCGTTCGATACCCTGACCCTGGTCCAGCCCGGATTTTCAAGGGGCGGGAAAGCGCTGGTGGTGGTTGCCAGCATGCGCGGTTCGTAGCCTGCATGGGAAGCAGCTTCAGAAGGAACCCTGGCCTTGGAGGTGGAAATGAACCGAGACAGTCTCGTCAGGAACTGGTGGTGTGACACCTTCCCGACGCGGGCGCGGGGCCCGGATAGACGATCCAGGCGATCACGGAACCAGCCGCCGGTGCTATTTGCCGAGTCATTCGCGCCGTCCGCGGCAAGACGGAGACTTGTGCGCCCGGATCTGCCAGGATCAGCGTTATGACCGTCGAGGCGCTCGCTCGCAACCTGGCGCTGGGATCGCTTCTGGAGGAACTCAAGGCCAGCTTTGGTGGTTACGAGATTCTCGATCACTGGCAGCGCGGAGAGTTTCATCACGACCTGCTGCTGCGGGTTGAATCGGCGGGGCGGCTGCCGGGGTCCGTTCTGGTTGTCGCCACGAACTGCAACGGCGGCGTCAAGGAGGTGCTCTGTTTCGGAGCGGCGCCGCAGGAGGATGCCCTGTGGCACCACCGCTGCCCGGACGTGGCGGAGTTCAGCGGCCAGCTGCCGCCGCTGCTGGATGAGGCCCGGACGGTCCACTGGTTCGATCCGTGCGCGCTGCTGGCGGTCGACGCCCGAAGCGAATATCGAGCGGAGTTTCGGGAGCGCCAGGAGGGCGGCGGCTGGCGGCTGAAGGGATGCGGCGTCAGAAAAGGCGCCGTCTGACCCGATCCCCGCCATGAATCGCGTCTGGATTGCCGCCATGCTGACGACTGTCCTGGCGGGATGCATGCCGCCCTCGTGGGGCGCCGGCGCGTTGCTGCATCCCCAGCGCAAGGCCGTCGTCGACGACCAGCGCCGACCGCACGAGACGCTGGACCTCATGGCCGCTGGCGTGCGCGTCAAAGGCTGGCGGTTTCGTGGAGAGGGGACGAGACGAGGAACGATCATCTACCTTCACGGTGCCGGCGACAATCGTGGGTCCAGCGGATCCATCGCCGATCATTTCGTTCCCGGTGGATTCGATGTCGTCGCCTATGACAGCCGCGCGCACGGCGAGTCAGGCGGCGCTGCCTGTACCTACGGCTATTACGAGAAGGCCGATCTCGGTCGGGTGCTCGATCAGATCGCCGTCCCGGCTCCCATCATTGCGCTAGGGATGTCGCTGGGTGGCGCCGTGGCGCTGCAGGCGGCCGCCACCGACGCCCGCATCGCCGCCGTCATCGCCATCGCCCCATTTTCGGATCTGCGCACGGTGGCTTCAGAGCGGGCGCCCTTCTTCGCCAGCAAGGGCAACATCGACGATGCGTTTCGAATCGCCGAAGCGGAAGCGCACTTTCAAGCCGACGACGTCAGCCCGGTCGTTGCCGCCCGAAAGATCACCGCGCCCGTCCTGATCATCCACGGGGACGACGACCGTGAGACGCCGCCCGCGCACGCCCGACGGATCTTCGACGCCTTGCCGAACACGAAGAAGCTTGTCCTTGTGCCGCACGCCGGGCATCACAACGTCCTCAACGCCGCCACCTGGTCCGAGATCGACGCCTGGATCGCCACCGTCGCCGCTCCCCGATCGTTGTAGGCTTTCGACCGGTGGAAGCCAGGCGCTTTCAAGGCGGCTGTCATTGCGGGCGAATTCGCTTTGTCGTGCGCGGCGATCTATCCACCGCCACCCTGTGCAACTGTTCCATCTGCACCAAGAAGGGCTTCGTCCACCTGATCGTGCCGGCGGAGAATTTTGACCTGGTCTGTGGCGGAGAGGAACTGGCCACCTATGAATTCAACACCAGGACGGCCAAGCACCATTTCTGCCGGACCTGCGGCGTGCATCCCTTTTACGTGCCGCGATCAGATCCCGACAAGATCGACGTCAACGTCAGGTGTCTTGATGACGTGGATTTCGATGGGCTCAGACTTCCGACCTTCGACGGCCGAAACTGGGAACAGGCCATCAACGGACCATTGTCGTGGCGATGAACCGTGACGAGGATAACCGGCGCGGCGCACCACCGCCAGCACCAGCGCACCGACGATGGCCACCGACACCCATTGCGCCGTCGACAGTCCCAGGGCGTGGCCGCGATCCTGGTCGCCGCGCAGGCATTCGATGGCGAAGCGGCCGATGGCATAGACACCCAGGAAGGTGACGAACGCGGCGCCGTCGCGCCGGCCACGCCGCAGCGCCAGTGCGGCCAGCGCGGCGGCGACCAGTCCCAGGGCGGCTTCATAGAGCTGCGTGGGGTGAACCGGCAGGCTGGGGGCGCCGTGCGGAACGAAGCCACGGCGGGCGTGATCCAGGGCGGCCAGGCTGCCGCGTGGAAAACGAACGCCGAGGACGCTGCCCGTGGGCAGGCCGTAGTCGCATCCCTCGATGAAGCAGCCGGTCCTGACCAGGGCGAAGGTCAGGCCAGTGCCGACGGCGACCCGATCAAAGAAGGGGACAATGGGTTGGCGCGCGGCCCGCAGATACAGGACCGCCGCGACGATGGCGGCCAGCAGGCCACCGTAGGCGGCACGGCCCGCGTGCGTGACCGGACGCCATGAACCGGACGTCGCGGCGGCGGGCAGGGAGCGCAGCGCTTCGAAGAGGTAGCCGCCACCCAGCGCGGCGACGTAGGCGCAAGCGATGGCGTACGCGGTGTGCAAGGGCGAGGCGCCGTCGCGGGCGCAAAGACGCAGGGCGATCATCGCTCCCAGCAGGGCGGCCATCGCCGCCAGCAGGAAATAGTCAGGCAGCAGCCAGCCGGGGAGGTGGCGGCGGATCAGCCAGGCGATCAAGACAGGCTTCATCGCCGCCGCCTGATCAGAAGGAGATACCCGAGCGGCAGCAGCAGGCAGCCGTGCGAACCAACGCCCCGCCCGCGCCGCGGCCGACGACTGCCGGCGCCGACCTGGCAACCCGCGCTGGCGTCGTCACCTGCGCTGGCGCACGCCTGGCCGCTGTCGTCGCTGCTGCTGGCGCAGGCGTCAGTACCGTCATCGGCGCCGCTGGCGCAGGCGTCCTGGCCGCTGTCGTCGCTGCTGCTGTCGCACGAATCGTTGCCATCGTCGCTGGTGTCGCTGCAGGTGTCGCCCTCGTCGGTGGTGTCGCTGGTGGCGCAGGTGTCGGCGCAGCCGACGGCGAAGTTCGAGCAGGCCTGGTCATCGGGTGACGGCGCCGGGTCCTGCGCCGGCATGACCTCGGTTCCGCCGTCGGCGTAGGTCAAGGCGCTGGTGCGAACCTCGTCGGTGGCGCCGGTCCGCCCGGCGGGCGGCGGCGTG
This sequence comes from Polyangia bacterium, assembly GCA_035577105.1. Lineage (GTDB taxonomy): Bacteria > Myxococcota_A > Polyangia > Fen-1088 > Fen-1088 > DATKEU01. Next base: position 222 of record DATLVT010000988.1, on the reverse strand, counting down.
TCGGGCACCGCGCCCGTGGCTGTCGTCGTGGCCGCGAGCGTGCCTGTCGGCGCCGGCACCGTCGCGTCGGCGCCCGCGTCTGGCCCGCCGCCGCTGGGCGGTGCCAGGGCCACCAGCCAGGCGGCGTTGACGTAGATGGTGTCTCGGACGGCGATCGCGCCGATCGGCCAACCGCTCACGCGCCGAAGGTGCCGCGCCCCGCTGGCACCGGCGAGAGACCGC
>DATLVT010000987.1:0-2393 GCA_035577105.1 Polyangia bacterium | reverse complement strand
ATGGTGACCTCCATGGTCCGTTGGACAACGGAACGGCCGGCAGGTTCCGAGACGTTTCTGGACTCACCTCCAGGCGCGCTGGGCGTCGACTGTGGATTGGGCTGCCCGAATCCTTGTCCGGCCCCGCCGGTTGGACGGCTCACATCTCGTAGGCAACTGTCTCCCAGTCTGTACCACAATCGCCCTTCCTAACCACGAGAGTCGCCTCGCCGCCGAGGAAGCGGCGCTGGCCGACGACCGTTCGAAAGGTCCATCGATCGGGCTCATCCGCAACGCGGGCCTCGTCAAGTTGAAGGCCGAGATGCTCTGACTGGTCTGTTTGCGATGCGAATTGGTGAGCGACCTCGAGTGCAACCCGCCTATCAGCGCACTTCCCGACCGCGACCGGCTGAACGTGGGCGCACCCAGATACCAGAAACGCGATTGTGAGCAGTCTGCGCACTCTGTCCGTCCAACGATACAGTCGTTCAGCGGCTGGCGCGAGAGGGGGCCCGTTTCTCGTTCAAAGGGCCAGGTGAGTTCCGCCAGGCTGTCAGCCGGTACCCACGACTATCGACCTGTGGATGCTCGGCCATCCAGGCGCCTCGGATTCGGCGACATTCGGCGCAATACTTCGCGCGGACCCGCGCCGCCTCGGGGCCAAGGCAGCCGAGACCGACGGAAATGTTTGCGTTAGGAAAGAGCCGCTGAGAAGCGGCGACATACGCGTGGTCATAGTCCGGTTCGCCCGTCGTCGCAGGAACAATGGCAGTGATCAGCGTGCCGCCATGTACTTCACAGCGAGCCTTCCTGAGAGACTGCCAGTCCGATGCGACGAATTCGCCGAGCGGCCCGCCGTCGAAGATCGGCGAGCGCATGGCCGTCAGAGGTCGACTTTTGCCACCGGAGCAGGCTGCAATGAGGAAGACCGCGCTGAAGACCCTGAGCATCAGTTCTCTCAGACATCCGAGACCGGCAGGCGTTCCAAGTATCCGGCTAACGGCCTGGCGTTCAGCTGCGGATGCGCGAGGGAGCGAAGGGCGACCGACGCGACCGTCCGCTGCTACGGCTGGTTGGGCAGCAGCTCTACCTCGGCAATCGACGGCCAATTTAGTCGGTGATCTTCAGGTGGCGCGGCTCGGCGGCAACCCGCTTCAGCCACGCCCGCACCGCGGGATAGGGTGCGAGTTCGAAACCGCCCTCATGGGCCACATGGGTGTAGGCATAGAGCGCGATGTCCGCGATCGTGTAGCGTTCTCCGGCGAAGAAGCGGCAGGTTCTGAGGTGACCCTCCATCACCGCGATCGCCGCCTCGCCCCCTTTGCGCTTGCCCGGCAGGGCGGCCATGCGTTCTGGCGTCATCTCCAGACCGTGGGTGATCCAGGCGCGAACAGTCGCGATGTTCGGCTCGTGGCTGTACTGCTCGAAGAACATCCACTGCAGCACCTGGGCGCGCAGCCAGCGTCCGTCCGCGCCGGGGCCGTCGGCGCCGGGGAGATACGGAGTCCCCTCCGCAAGGTACCAAAGAATCGCGTTCGACTCGGGCAGGCAGCGCCCGTCGTCGAGTTCGAGCACCGGGACGCGCCCATTTGCATTGATGGTCGACAGGAACTTGGGCGTGCGAGTAGCGCCGTGATCGGTGTCGTACTCGATCCGATCGAACGGAATTCCGAGTTGAGTGAGCAACAACCGGACCTTGTACGCATTGCCGGACGAAGCGCTGTCGTGCAGCCGAGGCATGCATCGGTTCTAACGCCACGCTCGGCGAGGCACAACCCGGTCAGGAGTCGCCAGGATACCCCGGCGTCTACTGCCGTTCGTAGGAGCCAAGGTCGCACGCGGCGCCGACGGGACGCGGGCGGGGCAGGCCGCGCTGATCGGTGGCCAGGCAATGCCAATCATCGCCCTCGACGAATTTGTTCAGGGCCGAGCTGGTGGTCGGAATTTCGTGAGTCTTGGTCGGCCCGCCGTTGTTGGCCAGCGGCAAGATGTTGCTGAGATGAATGATGTCGTACCACCGGTACACGGTCCCTGTGATTTCGCCGAACACGCTCTTGTACGCCGGATGATCATCCGGGTCCTGGGTGTGCGGGCTGCCGACGTAGTCCACGAAGGCGCCCGTCGGCAGCTGATTCTTGGCGATGATCGATGACCGGGTCTGCGTGTTGTTGACGTTGTCCAGGTAGACGCCCCCGCTTCCAGCGCCCTTGTTGTAGCCGACCGTGGTCCAGTTCAGTTCCAGATAGTTGTTGTTCTCCAGGGCGGGATCGGGATCTTTGTAGCCATAGATGCCGCCGCCGAGACCGGTGGCGGTGTTGGTGCTGAACGTGGATTGGTCTCCCACGCAGCGGCCAGAGCTGTAGACGCCGCCGCCCTTCTGGCCGGCCGTGTTGTTGGAGACCGTGCTGTTATAG
>DATLVT010000986.1:0-12189 GCA_035577105.1 Polyangia bacterium | reverse complement strand
GTCGAACTCGGGCAAGGCCACGTCGCTGACGATGACGTCGAACGCCTCGTTCTCCATCAGACGTTCGGCCGCGCGCCCGTGATTGGCGACGGCGACGTCGTACCCGGCGGCGGCCAGCAGACGGGCATAGGCGCGCGTGGCCAGTGGATCATCGTCCACGACCAGCACATGCCCGCGCACGGCTGCTGGAACGGGTGAAGCACCAGCCTCGGCAGCATCCGCGACGCGGTTCGAAGCCATACGGCCTCTTGTATCGACACCCGTCGGGAAAGCCTTGAGCTCCCCGCTAAGACCCCACGATCCCTGACGTTTCGTCAGGGAGTTTCCTGGTCGACGCTAGTTGACCCGAAACGGAAGGTTCGCGGTCCCGGCGTGCCCCTTGCCGTCCAGCACGTAGACCAGCAGGCGATACTGTCCGGATTGACCGGGGGCGGTGATGGTCAGCGTGGGGGTGGTTCCCTTTTGCGGCGCGCCGACGCGCGGCTCGCGCGGTTCGGGCGCGCCCTTGAGATCGGGCTGGGCGGGGTCCTGCAAGATCTCCCAGACGTACGACAGCGGGTCGCCTTCGGGATCGGTGACGGTGACCTGGGCCGGCACCGACTGACCGGCGTTCAGCGCGACGTTCATGATCGCGGTCTTTCCACCCAGGGTGATCGCGGTGACGTCGGGGGCCCGGTTGGCCGGGTACCCCCCCGACCATTCAAAGGCCATGACGTCGACGGTGGGGAGGGTCTCCGACATCAGGCCAAGGTCGGCGTTGTTCTCCAGAAACATCCCGTACCAGGTCGGCGTGCGTTCGATCTTCTGCCCCCACAGAAAGACGTAGTCGCCCAGGATGCGGCCGGTGTGGGCGAAGCTCTCGTAACGAACCTTGTAGACCCGCGACTTGGCGCCGCTGGTCTCCTCGATGGGGCGCCCCCAGCTGGTGTTCGGTGATTCCCAGTGACCGGTGGGCCCCCACTCGGTGACGATGACCGGACCGGTGAAGGTCGAACGGGCCACCTCGGTGTTGGTGTTGACGACGGCGGCGTAGCTGTTGATGCCGATGGCGTCGATGCCCTGCGACCACTGCACCATGTTGTTGATGGAGGTGACGTTGGCGCCGGCGAACACGGTGATGACCGGATGGTTGGGGTCCTGCTGGTGAATCAGCTGCGCCAGCTGGCCGATGAACGCCCAGGCCGGCTGCGTGTCGGCGCCCAGGTTGGTCTCGTTGCCCAGCGCCCACATCAACAGCGCGGGGTGGCTCTTGATCGTCGACAGAAGACTGGTGACCTCGGCGCGCTTGCCGGCCGTGTACCCGGCGTTGGCGTAATCGTTCGGATCCTTGGACAGCTCGATGCCCAGGAGCACGGTCATGCAGTGGCTCCTGGCGCTGTCGAGGATCGCCATCGCGCCGTCGCTGCTGAACGTTCGCGTCGAGTTGACGCCGTATTGCTGGGCCAGCCCCAGGTTCGATCCGCCGGCGATGCCCTTGATGTAGTACGCAGCGCCGTCGCGGGTCAGCGCGAACGTCGTGCCGTTCTTGGTCACCTTCACCACGCCGGCGCCGGCCAGGCCGGTGGCGGGACAGGACACTCCATTCCCGGCGTCGCCCGACGCGCCGCCGGTGCCGCCGCCCAGATCGCCGGGGCCGCTGTCGGGTTTGACGGCGCCACCGGTTCCGCTGCTGCCGCCCGTGCCGGTCGTGCCGTCGGAGCGGGCGTCGGCGGCCGCACCTCCGCCACTGCCAGTGGAACCGCCGCTGGCGCTGGCGCCGCCTGATCCGGTCGGTGCGCCGCCACCGGTGCCGGTGCTGGCCCCGCCCGCGGCGTCCGAACCTGCCGAACCGCTGCTCGCGTCGGAGCTGCCGCCGCTGCCAGCCGCGGCGCCGCCGGAGCCGCCGGTCGTCATCCCCTTGGGCGAATCGTTCGAACTGCAGGCCCCGGCCAAGAGCCAGATCGTCGACGCTACCAACCCCCACCGTCCCCCGTTGAACTGGCTCATGGCTTTATCCTTCGCGTGCCTTTCGTGCTGTTGCCGTGGTGCGCAGTCGCAGCGCGTTCAGTCTAATGAACCCACCGGCGTCGCGCTGGTCATAGGCGCCGCCGTCGTCCTCGAAGGTGACGATGTCCATCCGGTAGAGCGAGCGCGGCGCGGTTCGCCCGATGGTCGTGGCGCTGCCCTTGTAAAGTCGCAGGCGCGCCGTGCCCGTAACCGGTTCGTTGACGGAGTCGACCAGCTTTTGCAGCGCCTCGCGCTCCGGTGAGAACCAGAACCCGCGGTAGACCAGGCCGGCGTACTCCGTCGACAGGCTGTCGCGCAGCCGCATCGCCTCGCGATCCATGGTCAGCGAGGCGACGGCGCGATGGGCCTTGTGCAGCAGCGTGCCGCCCGGGGTCTCGTACACGCCGCGGCTCTTCATGCCGACAAAGCGATCCTCCACCACGTCGGCCCGACCGACGCCGTGCTCGCCGGCGATGGTGTTCAGCTCGCTGAGCAGCGCGGCCGGCCCCAGGGTGCGGCCGTCGACGGAGACCGGGACGCCCTGCTCGAAACCGATGGCCACCTCGCGCGGCTTGTCGGGCGCCTTGGTGGGATCGGCGGTGCGCTGAAACATCTGGGGCGGCGGCTCGGCGTTGGGATCCTCCAGGATGCCGCCCTCATAGCTGGTGTGCAGGAGGTTGCGATCGATCGAGTACGGCTTGGCCGACGTGGCCTCCACCGGAATCTTCTTGGCGTCGGCGAAGGCGATCAGCTCGGACCGCGACTTGAACTCCCATTCGCGCCAGGGGGCGATGATCTTGATCGACGGGTTGAACCAGTACGCGCCCAGTTCGAACCGCACCTGGTCGTTGCCCTTGCCGGTCGAGCCGTGCGAGATGGCGGTGGCGCCCTCCTGCGCGGCCACCTCCATCATTCCTTTGGCGATGCAGGGACGGGCCAGCGCCGTGCCCAGGAAATATTCGCCCTGATAGACGGCGCCGGCGCGGATGGCCGGAAAGACATAATCGCGCACGAACTCGTCGCGCTGATCGAGGACGTGGCAGGAGACGGCGCCGGTGCGCAGCGCCTTCTTGCGCGCCGCCTCCAGATCTTCGCCCTGGCCGACGTCGGAGCAGAAGCCGACGATCTCGGCGTTGTATTTCTCTTTCAGCCAGACGATGGCGACCGACGTGTCCAGTCCCCCTGAATACGCGAGAACGATCTTCATGAGCGTTCGACTACCACATCGCCCCCGCTGGAAAAAGAGCTGAATCAGCCGCGTCGGAACGCCGGTGCCCTTAACGCTGGAGTCTCACCTCAGGCGATTCGGATGAAACCGGCGCGCAGGGCGGAGGCGGCGATACGCAGGGCGTGCTGGGGCGGGATGCTGGAGTGTCCCAGGGTCTGTTCCAGCGTGCGTACGCCGTCGATCCGGCGCAAGAACGAGCGCGTGCTGTCGCCCAGCCGGTGGGCCAGGATCTGCTCCCACGAGCAGGCCAGGGCCGGCGTGCCGGCCAGCGGCCCCACGAAGGCTCCGAAGATGCGCTCGAACAGCGGCTGGCTGGCGGCCAGGACCTCCTGCGACGCGACGGTGGCCAGCGCCTCGCCCAGGGTCAGCGCCTCTTCGGCCAGGCAGGCCGCCAGGTGAAAGTCGCGCGCCTCGAATGACTTGCGGGCCGCGGCCAGCGACTGGGCGAACCGTTCGTCGACGCTCAGCTCCGCTGGGGCGGCGGCGGCAGGGGCGGCGTCGCCCGTCTCCAGCTCGACGGTGTAATGAGCGCCGGAGTCCGAACGACCGCGGCTCACTTTTCCTTCAGCCAGCGTGGTCATGGAGGCCGCCAGGATGGCCGGGATCGGCGAGACCAGGGTGGCCCGTCGGTGCCGCCCGGCGCTGCTCTGCTCCAGTTCCTCGACCACTTCCGCGGGGTTGCTCACCGGAACGGTCTGGTCGGCTGCTTCGGAAACCGCTTCCACGGTTCCTTCGCCACCATCTTCCTCGATGAACTCCTCACCCATCTCGCTCACGTCCCCTTCGAACTCCCCGGTCTTGTTGGGAGTGCGCGGCAAAGGCTGGTCTTCCCGATGGGAAGACGCGGCTGAATTCGGCGGCCTCATTCTCGCCTATCTCGGCAGATTTGGCCGATTCTTGAGGCTGCCTCATCGCGTCGGGGGGAGCAGCAGGGCCTCCAGCAGGGCCTTCTGCGCGTGCAGTCGGTTCTCGGCCTGCTGCCAGACATGGCTCTGGGGGCCTTCGATGACGTCATCGCTGATCTCTTCGCCGCGGTGGGCGGGCAAACAGTGCAGCACCATGGCCCCGGGCGCGGCCCGTTTCATGAGGGCGCTGTCGATGCAGTAGCCGGCGAACGCCGCGCGTCGCGCTTCCGCCTCCTGCTCCTGGCCCATCGAGGTGAAGACGTCGGTGGAGATGACGTTGCGCCCGGCCACCGCCTCCGCCGGATCCTGCGTGATGACGATGCGCCCCCGTTCGGTCTGGCGGGCGCGGGCGAAGATCGTCTCATCCGGCTCGTAGCCCTTGGGGCAGGCCAGCGCGAGGTCGAGGCCCAGGATCCCGGCCGCCTCGATCCACGAGTTGGCCATGTTGTTCCCGTCGCCGATCCACGCGTAGCGCATTGACCGCAAGGTCTTGGCAACGTCGCCGGTCACCGACAGCGTGGCGTCCGGCGCGTCGGGCGCCGCGGACCCGCGACCGTGTCCGTATTGAAAGACGGTCTGCAGATCGGCCAGCACCTGGCAGGGGTGCAGCAGATCGGTGAGGCCGTTGATCACCGGAACGCTGGCGTAACCGGCCAGCTCCTGGGCGCGATTCTGGCCAAAGGTGCGCACCATGATGGCGTGGCAATAACCGGACAGCACGCGGGCGGTGTCCCGGATGGGCTCGCCCCGTTCCAGCTGCGTTCCCTGACTGCCCAGGTACAGGGCGTGGCCGCCCAGCTCGAACATGGCGATCTCGAAGCTGGCGCGCGTGCGCGTGGACGCCTTTTCGAACACCATTCCCAGCACGCGCCCCGGCCGCGTGGCGTGCGGCTCGCCCAGCGAGCGCAGCAGGCGGAACTCCTCGGCGCGGCGAATCAGCCTCTCGATGCCGCCGTCGGGCAAATCCCAGAAGCTGAGAAAATCCTTGCCCGTCGTGATCAGACTGCCCGCCATGTTCCCCTCGCCTCCCTATCGCGCCTGCCCGAGGACGTCGTCCAGGATGGCGATGGCCTCGTCGACCTGCGCCTTGGAGACGATCAACGCCGGCGCGAACCGGATGACGTTGCCGCCCGCCACGGAGACCAGCAGGCCGGCGTCACGGGCCTTGGCCACCACGGGCGCGGCATCACCGTCCAGCACCAGCCCCTGCAAGAGACCGCGGCCGCGAGCACCCCGCGTGCGCGGCCGCCGGCGCTCGGCCAGGCGCAGCAGCGCCGATCCCAGGTGCGAGCCGACGTCGCGGCAGCGTTCCAGCAGGTTCTCGCGATCGATCGCCTGCTGGACGTACAGCGCGCCGGCCGTGGCCAGCGGGTTGCCGCCGAACGTCGCGGCGTGTGTTCCCGGTTCAAAGCCACGGGCCACCTCTTCGTTGGCCAGCATGGCACCGATGGGAACGCCGCCGGCCAGACCCTTGGCCAGCGTGACGACGTCAGGGGTGACCCCTTCTTTTTCGAAGGCGTAAAACGTCCCGGTCCGGCCTGAGCCGGTCTGCACCTCGTCGAAGATCAGCACGGTGCCGGTGTCCGAGCAGTGGCGCCGCAGGTCCTGCAGGTAGCCGGGCGGCGGCAGCAGGATGCCGCCCTCCGCCTGAATCGGCTCCAGGATCACCGCGCAGGTCGACGTGGTGATGGTGGCGCGGGCGGCGGCGATGTCGCCGTAAGGGAGAAACTTTACCGGGCCCACCAGCGGGCCGAACCCGTCGCGGTACTTGCTCTGGCCGGTGACCGACAGGGCACCCATGGTGCGGCCGTGAAAGCCGTTCTCGAACGCCACCAGCTCGACCCGGTCGGGGCGCTTCTGCGTGACGATCTGATAGCGACGCGCCAGCTTCAGCGCCGCTTCATTGGCCTCCGTGCCCGAGTTGCAGAAGAACACCCGGCCGCGAAACGCCCGGCGGCTGAGGGCGTCGGCAAAGCGAATCTGGTTCTCCAGATAGTAGAGATTCGAGGCGTGGATCAGCTGGCGCGCCTGGGCCGAGATGACATCGGCCAGGCCGGGATCAGCGTGACCCAGCACACAAACGGCGATGCCCGCGGTCATGTCCAGGTAACGGCGGCCGCTGATGTCCCACAGCAGGCAGCCATCACCGCGGCTGAACACCACCGGCGCCTGGCGATAGTTGTTCATCAAGAGGCGCTGCGCCGCCTGCACCATTTCGTCTTGCACGGACATTTGCCCGGCACTCTACCAGAACATTCCCGGCCGGCGGCCAGCGGATCGCCACGTGGTCGCCCGGTTGTTGGCCTGTGGCGCTTGTGCGAAGGTCGCACCAGGATCAGGTTCCGCAGAACCATGAGCGCCATAGCAACAATCGTGGCGACAGCCACCGCGGTTCCGCCCCACACCGCCCGCCAGGAGGACGTCAAGGCGGCCTTCCTGCGCCTGTTCCCCATGGAGGCACGGCGACTGTCGACGGTGCTGGCCACCATCTTCGACAACGCCGCCGTCGAGCGGCGATACAGCGTCTATCCGCTGGAATCCGTGGGCAAGCGACGTCCCCTGGGCCAGGCCATGGAAGACTACCAGCGGCACGCCCTGCCCCTCGGGCGCCAGGTGACAGAGGCGGCGCTGGCCCGGGCGGGTCTGCGCGCCGACGAGATCGATCTGTTCGTCACCGTCTCGTGCACCGGGATCATGATCCCGTCGCTGGACGCCCACCTGGTCGGCCAGATGGGTTTTCGGCGCGACGTGCGCCGGCTGCCCATCACCGAACTGGGCTGCTCGGGCGGCGCGGCGGGGATGGCGCGCGCCACGGATTTTCTGCGCGGGTACCCGGAGGGCAACGCGCTGGTGATGGCCATCGAACTGCCCAGCTTGAACCTGCAGCTTGACGATCTGTCGCGCGACAACCTGGTGTCGAGCGCGCTGTTCGGCGACGGCGCGGCGGCGGCCGTGCTGCGCGGGGGCAGCCACCAGGGGGGCGGCGCCGTGCAGATCTGGGGCACCCAGAGCCATCTTTTCGATCGGTCGACGCACGCCCTGGGCTTTGACCTGCGCAGCGACGGGTTTCACTGCGTGCTGTCGAAAGACGTCCCCAGGCTGCTGCGCCCGGAGATCGCCGCCGTCGTCGATCGGCTGGCGCTGCGGGCGGGGCTTTCGCGCGCGGACCTGACCTGCTTCGTCGTCCACCCGGGCGGCAAGACCATCCTCGGCTGCGTGGAGGAGGAGCTGCACCTGAACCGCGGCGATCTGCAGCCGTCGTGGGACGTGCTGCGCGATTACGGCAACCAGTCCAGCGCGTCGGTGATGTTCGTGCTGCACGAATGGATGAAGAGCGGTCGCGCCGCCGTCGGCGCGTACGGTCTGCTGGTCGGGTTCGGCCCCGGCCTGAGCACGGAGATGCTGCTGCTGCGATGGACCTGAGCGTCGGGATGTTCCTGTTGTTGCTGGCGGCGGTGGGCCTGGGCCGCCTGATCGAGATGCGCCTGTCCCGGCGGCACCAGCGGGCGCTGCGCGGGCGCGGGATCGCCCGCGTGCCCGAGCCGCAGTTCCGGTGGATGGTGGCCCTGCACAGCGGCGTCCTGGTGGGCGCGGCGCTGGAGGTGCTGGTGGCGCGGCGGCCGCTTTACCCGGCGCTGGCGGCGCCGGCGCTGGCCCTGGTCACGCTGGCCGTTCTCTTGCGCTTCTGGGTCATCGCCACCATGGGGCCGCACTGGAACGTGCAGGTCATGGGCTCGACCCGCCTGGGCGTGGTGACCAGCGGGCCGTTTCGCTGGATCCGCCACCCCAACTATGTCGCCGTCTTCGTCGAGCTGCTGGCGTTGCCGCTGGTCCACACGGCCTGGATCACCGCGCTGGTGGGCGGCGCGCTGCACCTGCTGGTGCTGCGGCGGCGGATCGCCCTGGAAGAGACGGTCCTGCTGGCCGACCCCGGCTATCGGGCGGCCATGGCGGGCAAGCCGCGTTTTCTGCCGCGGCTGTGGCCACGACCGCGCCGTCCCCCGCCGGCGAAGCAACCGGGAGCATGGCCGACGTCGTGATCGCGGGCGGCGGGATCGCCGGCGCGACGCTGGCGATCTTGCTGGGGCGGGCCGGCGTGCGCGTCGACCTTTTCGACGCCCAGAAATTTCCGCGCGAGAAACCCTGCGGCGAAGGGCTGATGCCGGCCGGGGTCGGCGTGCTCCGTCGCCTGGGCGTGGTGGACGCGGTGGGCGGCCGGCCCCTGCGCGGCATTCGTTATCGCGGCTGGGGGCTGGAGGCCGAGGCGTCTTTCCCCGCGGTCGACGGCGTGGCGGCCCTGGCGCTGGGGCAGCGCCGCTTTCACCTGGACAGCGTGCTGTTCGCGGCGGCGCAGAACACGCCGGGGGTTCGCGCCTTGTCGGGCGTGGCCGTCGACGGCGCGGTGGTGGAGGGCGGGCGCGCCGTCGGGCTGCGCGTGGGCGCCCAGGTTCACCGCGCGCCGCTGGTGGTGGGCGCCGATGGTCCGCTGTCGGGCGTGCGCCGCAGCCTGGGCCTGGACGGACCGCGCCCGCGGCGGGCCCGGCTGGGGCTGCGCATGCACTTTCGCCTGTCGCCGGGCACCCCCCAGCCGGACATGGTCGAGGTCTTCATCGGCGACGGTCACGAGCTGTACGTCACGCCGCTGCCCGGCGACGAGACGCTGGTCGCCCTGCTGTCCGATCGCCCCACCGTGGGCGGTGAAGCGCGCGAGGCGCTGCCCCGCCTCATCGACGCCCAGCCGGTGCTGCGCGAGCGCCTTCAGGGCGCCGTGCCACTGACCGCCATCGCCGGGCGGTCGCCGCTGGCCTTGAACGTGCGGGCCGGGTTTGCGCGGGGCGCGGTTCTGCTGGGGGACGCCGCCGGCTTCATCGATCCGGTCACCGGCGGCGGCATGGCCCAGGCGCTGCTGAGCGCCGAGCTGCTGTCGGCGGCGGTCCCCGACATCCTGGCTGGGGGCCAATCGGGCAGCGATGCCGGCGGTGACGCCGGGCTGGCCCGCTTTGATCGCCAGCGGCGTCGATTGCTGCGCGATTACCAGCGGCTGACCCGCCTGCTGCTGTTCCTGATCGCCCGGCCGGTCCTGGCCCGGGCCACCCTGCGCCTGATGGCGGCGACGCCCCGCCTGATGTCGCACCTCATCGGCGTGGCGGGCGGCGTGCGCGGCCTGTTCGGGCGGCTATAGTCAGCGGCAATGTCGACGACGACGACGCGGCCCTTTTTTCTGCTGGCGCCGGGCGCGGGCGCGCCGTCCTCGTCGGCCTGGATGCAGCGCTGGCACAACCGGCTGTCGACCCTGGGCGAAGTGATGACCCTCGACTACCCGTACATGCTGGCCGGGCGACGTCGCCCGGATCCGCCGGCGGTCTTGATCGCGGCGCATGCCGAGGCGCTGGCCCAGGCCCGCCTGCGGGCGGCGGGGACCGTCGTCCTCATCGGCAAGTCGATGGGCGGCCGCATCGGCTGTCACGTGGCCGTCGCCGGCGCCGTCAAGGCCGGCGGCGAACAGCCGGACGCGGGCCGCCTGCGCCTGGTGTGCCTGGGCTATCCGCTGAAATCGGCGAGCAGCGGCGCCCTGCGCGACGAGGTGCTGGTGCACCTGACCACGCCCGTCCTGTTCGTACAGGGGACGCGCGATCCGCTCTGTCCGCTGCCCCTGCTGGAGGGCGTTCGGGCCCGGATGTCGGCGCCCAATCTCCTGCACGTCGTGGAGGGCGGCGATCATTCGCTGGAGGTGTCCGCTGCCCAGAGAAAGCGGGCCGGCATCAGTCAAGGCGACAGCGACGCTAACGTGCTGGAGGTGATCCGCCGATTCGTTACGGGTGAGACGCCGTAAAGCCGCACCGCGTTCCTCCCCCCACAAGCGTATATACTGATGCTCCACCGGTGTTGATCCCTCCCCTCGCCCACACCCAGGCCTTCGGCGCGTGCTGATAGGAACCGTCATCCGCGACTATCGATTCGTCACCGAACTGGGTGGCGGCGGAATGGGGACTGTCTACTTTGCCGAGCACACTGTGATTGGCCGGCGCGCCGCCATCAAGGTGCTGAACCCGGACGTCTCCGCCAACACCGACATCGTGGCCCGCTTTTTCACCGAGGCGAAGGCGGTCAACGCCATCCGACACCCGAACATCGTCGACATCACCGACTTTGGCCACGTCGGCAAGCTGTACTTCATCATCATGGAGATGCTGGAGGGCGAGACGCTGGGGGCGCGTCTGGAATCGGTCAAGCCGCTGGCGGCGCTGACCACGGTGCGCATCCTGTCGCAGGTGGCGTCGGCCGTGGGCGCCGTGCACGAACGGGGAATGGTCCACCGCGATCTGAAACCCGAGAACATCTTTCTGACCAATCACCCCGACTATCCCGACTTCGTGAAGGTGCTGGATTTCGGCGTGGTCAAGCTGATGGGAACGCCGTCGGCGGCGTCGCACAAGACCCAGCCGGGCACGGCCATCGGCACGCCGGCGTACATGTCGCCGGAGCAGTGCCTGGGCCTGGCGGCGCTGGATCATCGCAGCGACGTCTATTCGCTGGGCGTGGTGGCGTACGAGATGCTGGCCGGCGTCCCGCCGTTCACCGGTGACGCCCTGGAACAGATGATGGGCCACACGCGCGGCGCCCTGGTGCCGCCCAGGGAACACAACCCGGCGGTGAACGATGCGCTGAACGCAGCGATCGTGCGCGCCCTGGAAAAGAAGCCCGAGGGTCGGTTCGCCAGCATGAGCGATTTCCGCAGCGCCCTGGAGGCGGCGGTGGCCCCACCGCGCCCCACCGCCGCGCCCACGAAAGCCACGGCGGCCGCGGTGGCGGCGGTCAAGGCGGAACCGGTGTCGTCGGCCAAGGTCGACCCCGCCAGGAAGCGTCGCCCGCGCGAAGGCGTGCCGATGCCGCAGGATCCGGTCGAGGTGGCGCGCATCGAGCGCGTGCAGACAAAAAAGGTGGGCAGCAAGCTGCGCGAGATCATCGCCCAGCGCATCGCCACCAACCGGCTGACCGTACCGGCGATGCCGGTGGTGGCCCTGCGCTGTCTGGAGATCATGCGCAACCCGAACGCCGAGTTCGCCGAGATCGCGTCGACCATCGAGAAGGATCCCCTGGTGGCCTCGCGCCTTCTGCGGATCGTCAACAGCCCGGCCTACGGCTCGCGCGAGGCGATCAGCAGCGTCAAGCGGGCGGTGGGGCGGTTGGGGCTGCAGCCGCTGAAGCTGCTGCTGATTGAGATGTCGGCGCGCGAGGTGTTCATGTCCCGCAACCCGCGCATCCGCGACGCCTTCCGCGGCATCTGGGAGCACTGCCTGGCGGTGGGGATCCTGGCGCGCGACACTGCGTTTGCGCTGAACAGCGGCGTCGACGGCGAGATGGCGTACCTGGGCGGTCTGTTTCACGACGTCGGCAAGCCGGTCACCGGCGCCCTGCTGCTGGAAGCCGAGCGCAGCTTGATCGACGACCTGGACGAGCCGTTCATGAGCGATTCGCTGTGGATGAAGGTCGTCGACAGCGCCCACCGCGACGTGGGGGCGGCCCTGGCGGAAAGCTGGCACCTGGCGCCCACCGTGGCCGAGACCATCTCCGACCTGACCAGCTACGACACGGAGGCGGCGGCCCGTTCGTGCCGCAACGTGGTTCGCTACGCGAACGCCCTGACCAAGCGCGAAGGGCTGTACGTGGGCGAGATCGATCTCGACGCCGTGCTGGGCGTCATCGCCGACGGGCGCACCTTGCTGGGCATCGATGAACCGCTGGAGCAACGCCTGATCGGCGGCCTGCGCGAGCGCGTCGAGACCGTGACGACAGCGGCGGCGGAACCGGCGTCGGGCACAATCAGCGTGCAGCCCGCGGCGGATCAATCGACGGCGGCGCGGCGCAGATAGCGGGGTTGCAGGGGCCCCATTCGCTCCGTCGGGGGGCGGCAGGCGTGGGGTTCCCTCCCGTGCTCAAACACCGAGCGGCGCGCGCGCCTTATGGTTCGTCTTGGAGTCGTCTGCGAACTGCGCGCGGGAGGGAACCCCACACCTGCCGCCGCTCAATGACTACGTTCACGGCGCCCTGAACCGCCCGTCATTCCGG
>DATLVT010000985.1:0-4926 GCA_035577105.1 Polyangia bacterium | reverse complement strand
GCAAACCGCCGATCGACCACCGGGAAGGGGCGCGCCGATCGGCGCAGCGCCACCTCTGGCTCGCACCCGGGATATCCACATGACACACCGTCGACGTCGATCCCCATGGCCAGCAAGCCGGCCCGATCGTTGTAACGGATGCCTAGGATCGTCGTGGGTCGGTAGGCGCTGGCGCGGACGAAGGCGACCTCCTGGATGGACGACGCCACCGCCTCGCCGAACTCGGTTCCCAGGCCGGAGCGCGATTGGGGCGCGCGATCGGCGGGAGGCGCCGCGGATGGGAGCGGCGCACCGGCCGCCGTCGATTTATTGCTGGACCGGCTGGCCGTCGCCTTCTTGTCGGACGATCGCAGATTCTCGGGCGCGCCGTAATCGTCCTCGCGATCAGCGCGCGGCGCCGGCAGCTCCAGAATGCGCGGGGGCGGCGGCGGTGGCACGTACCGTTCGGTGAAGATCGCGGCGCCGATGACGCCCACGTCGCGTGGGGCGCCGACGCGGGCGGCGTAGGAATCCTCGACGGCAGAGAACCGGAAGGCGGCCGCTTGCCAGCGCGACAGGCGCCAGCCGTCGATGTCCACCTGACCCCAGGCCGGCACCAGATAGCCGCGCTTGCTGCGATAGTCGGCAGATTTTCCGTCGACGGCGTCGCGTCCGTCGACGGAGACCACCGCCTCGATCCGGCGTGGCGAGTTGTTGTGAATTCGCAGCGTATAGCGCTGGCCCAGCTGTCCCATCACGAAGGTCTCGCCGCCTTGATGAAAGGTCGGGGCCGGGACGCCGTCGACCAGCACCTCCATCTGATAGTCGGCGCCGCGATCGCGCAGCGCCAGCCGCGCCTCGGGAAGCCCGGGCGCGGCGCATGCCACCCCGGCGATCAGGATCGAAGCCACTCCCGGCAGATAGCTCAGCGCGCCACGAATTCTCATCTGGATCTCCTTGGTCAGCGGCCGGAACCCGTTTCCAGCCATGCCGTGGATAGACGGCCCATGCGCGAAAAAGATCTGAGCGCGCAAAAACGTGCATAAATCCCAGCCATGGCTCGACCGTTGCGCCGTCGAGAGTGGTTGAGGTGGGCTCCGGTGGGAGCCCTGGGGTGTGTCGCCGGGCGCGGGGCGCAGGGGGCGGGCGGTGCCGAGAAAGGGGCCACAGCGACGATGACGGCGATGACGGCAACGACGACAACGACGGCAAGGACGGCGACCATGTTGACGCGCAAGATTCCTCGGTCAGGCGAGGCCCTCCCCGTGATTGGCCTGGGCACCTGGCAGACCTTCGACGTGGGCGACATGGCGGTCGAGCGTGCGCCGCTGAGCGAGGTGCTGGCGGCGTTCCTGGCGGCCGGTGGCAGGCTGATTGATTCCTCGCCGATGTACGGCCGGGCCGAATCGGTGGTGGGCGAGTTGCTGGCCGGGCTGGGCCCGCGCGCCGCCGGGGCGCAGCGACCTTTCCTGGCGACG
The DNA here is from genome assembly GCA_035577105.1 of Polyangia bacterium. Taxonomy (GTDB): domain Bacteria; phylum Myxococcota_A; class Polyangia; order Fen-1088; family Fen-1088; genus DATKEU01. The sequence goes on along the minus strand of DATLVT010000985.1, from coordinate 3,469 downwards.
AAGGTCTGGACCACGGGGCGGCAGCGCGGAGAAGAGCAGATGCGCACGTCGATGGCCCGCCTGCAACGACAGCCGATGGACCTGATGCAGATCCACAACCTTCAGGACTGGCGCACGCACCTCGCCACCTTGCGGGCGTGGAAGGCGGCCGGGCGCGTTCGCTATATCGGCGTCACGCACTATGACCTGGGCGCGTTTGGCGAGCTGGAGCAGATCATCAAGACCGAGTCGGTCGACTTCGTTCAGCTTCCCTATTCAATCGGCGTCCGCAAGGCCGAGGAGCGACTGTTGCCGGCGGCGGCGGCGCACGCGACGGCGGTGATCGTCATGCGGCCGTTCGAAGGAGGCACGCTGTTTCACGACGTCCGCGGCAAGCCATTGCCCGGTTTCGCCGCCGAGCTGGGCTGCACAAGCTGGGCGCAAATATTCTTGAAGTTCATTCTCGGTCACCCGGCGGTGACCTGTCCCATCCCCGCCACCAGCAACCCGCAGCACCTGGCCGACAACATCCAGGCCGGGCAGGGGGCGCTGCCGGACGAAGCCATGCGCCGCCGGATCGTCGCCGCGGCGGGCGCCTCCTGACGCGCTATTTGCGCCAGGCTTCTGACGCCGGCAAGGCCAGCTGTCGCGGCGGCAGGCCGGTCCAGTACGTCAGCTCGACACCGATCAATGTATAAAATCCGTAAGTGTCGCCGCCCGGTACGTACCGCAGTTGCACGCTGGGGGTGATGGCATAGCCGCCGCTGAGGCGTTTCTTTTTGACGAACCAGTCATAGCTGACACCGGCGGCGAACCGCGCGCCGGTGACGCCCCGGGTGCTGGACTCGAAGGGGTCGCGCGGGTCATGCAGGCCCATCGACGCGATTCCGAGGCCGCCCCGCAACGCCAGGTTGCCGACCACGGCAAAGCTGGCCTCGGCGCCCAGCGCCAGCACGCTGGCCTTCTGGCCGTCGCCGCGGGTCGCGCTCCCTTCGATCGTCAGTCCCAACCCAAAGCGACGGGTGATCAGCTCGCCGACCCTGACCGCTCCGCCGCCCCCCACCCAGGGCCCCACCCAGGCGCCCTTCTCGTGCGCCGCGGTGGCGGCGCCGTACACGCCCAGCGACAGATAGTAGCCCTGGCGCGGCCCCGGCGGCTCCAGTTGCTGAGCGACCGCGCGCCCGCCGCCGGCCAGCATCAGCATGGCCAGCAGGCCCAGCGTCGCGCTGATCCACATCGCCCGGCCCATCAGAACTCTCCCCGGATGCCCAGGATGGGCAGGATGGGCAGCCCCTGCTGCGGCTTGGACTGCGTGAAGTTGTAGTTGTAGGTCAGGCCCTCGGGGTTTGATCGGTTGTAAACATTTTGTAAGTCGAGGTAGACGTCCAGAATCCAGCGCGGGTAGACCCACTTCTTGTCGATGCGCAGATCCAGCTGGTGAAACGCCCCCAGCCGGGCGCTGTTCACCTGTCCATAGACCGGGCTGTACTGGTCGCTGCTGGCGTTCACCACCGACCCGACGACGGGCGTGATGGGGTTGCCAGAGACATACCGAAAGCGGCCGCCGACGATCCAGTTGCGCGGCAGCTGGTACGACCCCAGCACGGCCAGGATGTGGGTCTGGTCAAAATCGAACAGCCGGTAGTCGGTCTTTCCCGAATCGCGCCGCTCCGAACGCGACAGCGTATAGGCCAGCCACCCGGTGAAGTTGTGCGTGAAGTCGTGGCGCGCCACCAGCTCGAGGCCGATGACGCGGCCGACGCCGCGGTTGTCATAGATGAGCGGCTTGGTCATGCCGTCCTGGATGATCACGGCGTTGGTGGTGCTGACCATGTTTTGAAGGTCCTTGTAGAACCCGGTGGCGTCGACGGTCAGGTAGGGGCGCGGCTTGTACTCGACGCCGGCCGAGTAGTGCAAGGCGCGCTCGGTCTTCAGCGCCGTGTTGCCGAACTTGCTGTCGGACTCCCAGGGCTGCGGCTCCTGGGCAAAACGGCCGGCGCCGGCCTTGAAGGTGAGCCTGGGCGTGACCTGAAGGCGGGCCGTCACCCGGGGCTGCACCACGGTGTCATTGACGCTGCTGAAGTGATCGACGCGGACGCCGGGCAGCACCAGCAATCCAGGCAGCGGCTTCCACTCCAGCTCGGCGAAGGCGCCGGGCATCCACTGCACCTGTCCGTTCAGGCGCTCCTCGATCAGGTTGGCGATATCGAGCTGCATCGATTGCGGCTCGCCCTCCTGGGGTGGTCGCGGCAGGCGCACCAGAAGGTCGGTCTTCTGGAAGATGACGTCGACACCCAGCGAGAACGTGGCGGAGGCCGCCGCCTTGAAGCGGGCGGTGTCGCGCATCTGGCTGGAGTACTGGTTGATGTCGAAGGCCAGCTGGCCGACGCGGAAGTTGGTCTGGTTCCGCCCCTGGGCGATCTGGGCCATGTTCTCGAAGCGATCGCTGGGGATCCAGCGATAGGTCAGCAGCGACCGGTAGAACGTGGTGGAGAGCGAGGCGGTGTTGCTGTTGACCTGCGTGCCGAGATCGCCCTGGTTCTTGAAGAGGATGGCGAAGCGATCGTCGGAGCCGATGAAGAAGGCGCGGATGTCGTGGGCGGGGGTGGGGCGGTAATTGGCCAGCAGCTGATAGTCGTAATAGCGGGGCGCGGTGATGAGGTTCACCGTCGAATCGCTGGGGATGGTGGCGTTCAGCAGCACGTCCAGATAGCTGCGCCGGACGGCGGCGGCGACGGCGGCCTTGTCACCCAGCGGAACCTCCAGATAGAGGCTGCTGTCCAGGATGCTGACGTCGATGTATCCGCCCACGCGCTTGGGCGCCAGCTTCTTGATCTGCACGTCGATGATGCCGCCGATGGCGCGCCCGTACGACGGTGAGAAGTTGCCGGGATAGAACTCGAGGCCGTCCATGAGGCCGATGGGGATCACGCTGCGCAGGCCCCCGAAGTGGTAGACGAGAGGGATCTCGGCGCCGTCGGCGAAGACGCGCGTGTCGTTGGGTGCCGAGCCGCGCACGATGATGAGCCCGCTGAGCAGGGGGGCGCGGGCCACGCCGGCGAAGTTCTGGATCACGGTCAGCGGATCGCCGGCGGTCCCCGGGATCTTGTCGATCTCCTGGGCGCTGATGACGGTACGGCTGACCTCCTTGCGCGGGCGCACGGCGGTGACCGTGAGGTCGAAGGGGTTGTACGTCCCTTTCTCGACGTAATACGTGACCTGGGTCTTTTCGCCGGGGTGAATCTCCTCGGTGGTGCGAAAGGGATAGTAGCCGGGCGGATCGATCAGGATCTTCCAGGGCCCGCTGGCCAGGTCGACGAAGTGGAAGACGCCCTTGTCGTCGCTGGTCGCTTCGAACCCGATGGGCTTTTCGCCGTCATCGCGGAACACCGTGACCAGGACGCCGGCCAGGGGCAGGCGCGTGCCACGTTCGCGCAGCAGGCCGCTGAAGTTCGTCACCGGCTCCTTGGTCGGGGCGGGGGGCGACGCT
>DATLVT010000984.1:0-2800 GCA_035577105.1 Polyangia bacterium | reverse complement strand
TCGAACCCTGCCCGCCGGATCAGCACTGGAACCGTATCACCCGGATTGAAGGCGTGCAGGGCGCTCTGCACCTCCTTGGGGGTGCGCACGCGTTCGTTGCCGATGCGCAGGACGATGTCCCCCATGCGCACGCCGGCCTGGGCGGCGGCGCCGTGCTCCGCCAGGTGAGAGATGGCCACGCCGCGGCCACCGGGGAGACCGTTGGCCTGGCCCGCCGGTACGTCGCTCACCTCGAAGTCGCTGGCGGCAGGGGTGGCCACCTCGCGCGGGCGGTTGCAGCCGGAAGGATGCAGGGGCGTGGGGACGCGCTGGGTGGTCGGGCGCGGAACGGCTTCCTTTTCCAGCTTCTTCCCGGCGCGCAGCAGGCCAATCTTCACCTTCATTCCTGGAAGGCTGAGCTGGGCGTCGATCTTGAGGTCCTCGCTGGTCGCCACCTCGGCGCCGTTCCAGGTCACCACCACGTCGCCGGGTTGCAGGCCCGCCGCCTCGGCCGGAGATCCGGGGCCGACGCTGGCGATGAGGGCGCCCCGGGACGAAGGCAGCTTCAGCGCCGCCTCCAGCGCCGAATCGATGGGCTGGGCGTCGACGCCCAGGAACGAGCGGGGGGCGCTGCCCTTGTCGCGCAGGCGCGGCAGGATGGCCTTGGCCATGTTGATGGGGATGGCGAAGCCGATCCCCTGCGCCGGTTGCAGGGGGTGCCCGGCCCAGAACGCGGCGCTGACGCCAATCACCGCACCGCTGGCGTCGATGAGCGGTCCGCCCGAGTTGCCGAGATTGATCGACGCGTCGGTCTGGATGAAGAACGAATAAATGTCTTGCTGGGGGGACTCGTGCAGCGACGAACGATCGACCACCCGTTCCTTCGCCGAGACGATGCCGGCGGTGACGCTGTGGTTGAACCCGTAGGGATTGCCGATGGCCACCACTCCTTCACCCACGCGCACGGCGTCCGAATCGCCGAGGGGCAACACCGGCAGCGGGGCGACGGGGTCGATCTTGATGAGAGCGATGTCCATGGCGGTGTCCGCCCCCACCACGCAGGCCGGCAGCTCGCGCCCGTCGTAAAGACGAATGCGCAGGTCGCTGGCCCCGCGGACCACGTGCTCGTTGGTGACCAGATAGCCGTCCTTGCTGATCAGAAACCCGGTGCCGATCGACGTGCGCGGCCCGCCCGATCCACCCTCGCCCGTGCGATCGCCCTCGGCCGCCGCGACGGTGCTTTCGTCAACGGTGCCGCGCACGTGGACGACGGCCGGCCGCGCCCGATCGGACAGGTCGGGCAGCGACAGCATGGGCCCGCGCTTCTTGGGCGCGCTTGTCCACAGCGGTCCGGGGGTCTGCGCGGACGCGGACGGCGCTGCCAGCAGCAACGCAAGCGCCAGCGGGATGACAAGCAACGTCCCGATCAACGGCGCAGTCCGCGAAGGCGCTTTCATTCGCATGGCCAGGCCTGCAAGCGTACATCATGTTCGCGCCCCCGCGCGTGGCGGCGTCGCCGGGGGGCGACGTTGGACAGCAGCGGGCGGTCGTCAGTGACGGCTGGCGGTGTGCTCGGCGCTGCCCAGCAGCTTGCGCAGCTTGTGGCGATCGGTCGACGAGATCTTTTCTTGCGGCGGGCCGGCGTCGGGCGTGGCCGCGCCGGCTGGCGCTGCGGGCTCGGCGCCGTGCTCGGCGGTCTTTGCCTTGGAATCGGCCCTGGGCTCCCCCTCAGAATCGGGGCTGCCGGCGATGCGGCGGCGGACGTCGTCCACCAGCGGCTTGGCCGACTGCTTCGTTCCCTCGACCAGCTCCTGCGATTCCTTGGTGTGGCTGATGGCCTGCAAGTGCCCGAACAGCGTGCGCGGCCCCAGCGGGACGGTCGTGCCAAACCAGGCAAACGCCACCAGCACCACCAGGGCGAAGAAGAACTTCAGCATGCGTGCCACGCATCCTACTGCACGATGCTGCGTCCTGCGCGAAAGACAATCTGGCCCGACGAGGGGACGTCGTCGGCCGAACGCAGCCGGCGATGAAAGCCGGGCACGGCACCGCGCCGCCGTTTGGGGGAGCGCAGGATCGCCACTTTCGAGATGCGGTTTGTGCGTGCGGAAGAGCCGGAGACTTCGCCCATCATGAGGACCACCTGACTCATCTTCGTCTCGCCCCGAAACTCGTCAAATTTTTTTCAGTGCAAAGTTACCGGGCTCAGCAACTTTTCTCGAAACGCGATGAGGTTTTCGCGCCGCCCCGCCATCGGGCGCCGGGTCGGTTTTTTCGGTCTCCGTATATAATGTTGCCGTGGCCGCTCCCTCACCGCCCGCGCGTCCGCCGGGTTCGTCGGCGCCCCCGCCGTCGTCCTCGGGCGCCGCCAAGCTGATCGACCTTTACATCGTCGGCGGCGAGAGCGCCGACCCCAACGTTCAGCTCAAATTGGCGGCGTTGATTGCTTCGCGCTATCGCGTGGCCGCCCATGTGGTGGCTGATGCCCTGGCGGGCGGCCTGTGCCTGGTGGGCGCCGGCCTGACGGAAAGCGCGGCCAAGAAGCTGTCCGACGAGCTTCGCGATCTGGGCGCCATCAGCAAGCTGCAACCTGCCGGGGTCCCCCTGCACTTGACGATCAAACGTGCCCCCGACAGCCGCCGGTCCGCCAGCACGTCGGCCAATCACGACTCATTCGACCGCGTGTCGTCGGTGTCCAGCCCCATGCAGCTGGTCGAGGTGGGCGAGCGTCTGGAGACGTCGATGCGGCAAGCGCCGGCGGCGCTGAACAAGGCCAAGGCGGCGCCCGAGATCGTGCGCTGCCCCATTCACGGCCTCAACT
>DATLVT010000983.1:0-9855 GCA_035577105.1 Polyangia bacterium | reverse complement strand
CGAATGGCGCACGCTGAAACGACCCCGTGCTCGATGCTCGTGACGCTGGCCGCAGCACCTGCCGTCGCCGAGCCGTCCGGTGGTTTAGCCGTGGCCGTCGGGATTGCCCGGCGACGAACAGAAGACCTATCCTGCGCCCATGACCTCGTCGTCGAAAATGACGGTCGCCGCGTTGCACACCGTTGCGGCGGCAATCCTCGTGGTCAGCGTCAATCCGTTCTTCCGTGCTTCCGGAAGCGACAGCCTGGTCGAGATCCGCTCGCCGGTGCTCGCGGTCAAGGTTCTGGCCGTGGTGGCGTCCACCGCTGCTTTGCTCTGGGCGCTCTTCGGCGAGCGTCGCGGGCGAATCGGGCGCTGGGGCGTCTATCTACTCGGTCTCGCCTTGCTTGGAATGGCGACGCACGCGGTGATCGTCAACTACAGAAAAGGCGTCGTCCAGGAACAATGGTTCTTCGCCAAGTTCGATCGCGCACCGTTCAACGCTGGGCAAGGCGTCTCCCACGACTGGCACGCGGCGACCACGACCGGCGGTGTCTGGCTGACTCACAAACGAGACGGCCGGCGCGTCTTCATCTTCACCGGGTTCGGGCCGTTCCGGATCGACGCCGGCCCCCTGCGCCCCTGACCCGCCGTCGCACCACCAGCGACGCCAGCACCATCGCGCCGCCCATCACCGCCCACGACGCCCGCCCGCCAGCGCCGGCCCCCCCGCCCGCCAGCGCGCAGCCTCCCGACGGCGGCGCCGGCGTGCCGCACAGGGCGGAGAAGCCGCCCTGGGGGAGGCAGCGGTTGTCGGTGACCGTGCGGCCGGCCGGATAGATGGCGCACAGGCCGGCCTGGTCGTCGCCTTCCAGCGTTCGATAGGCGGTTGAGCCGCGGCGATAAAGGGCGTTCATGGTCGGGCAGTCGCTGCCGTCGGCGGCGCAGGGCTCGGTGGAATGGGCCAGTCCCAGGAAGTGGCCGACCTCGTGGGTCAGGATCGACGCCAGGTCGAAGGCGCTGGCCGACGCGGCGTCGTCGGTCGACAGGGGGGACTGGCTGCCGTTGATCTCGATGTCGGCGTCGACGATCTGGCCGTTCGAACGATTGTACGTGACGGTGGTCAGGGCCAAGGTCGACGCTGGGTCGCTGACTTCGGGCCAGACGTCGTCGCGAAAGACGATGATGTTGGCGTTGCCGCCTTCGGTCTTTCGACCGTCGTTGAACTCGCGCGCGGCGCATTCGATGGGGCCGCGGTTCATGAAGGTGATCGACGGAGGTTGGCCGTCGCAGCTGACGCTGCCCCAGGTGTTGAACGCCCCATCAACCAGCGTGGTGGCCACGTCCAGCGACGCCCATTTCGATGCGTCCTTTTGCAGGTCATAACTGACGCAGCCGCCGGGCCAGAACAGCGGGAACCCTTCGGTCACGCAGCCGACGGCCGGCGGCGGGCAGGTATCGCAGGTGGTGGTCCGGCAAAACGCCTCGGCGCGCGACGACGCGGTGGCCGCGGCCACGGCGGCCAGCAACCCGACGGCGATGCTCTGATGGCGCTTATGGCGCATGGGATTGCCTTGCCGCGCGAATCAGCCGTGTCGCCTCCTGCAGCGTCTTGCCGTCCAGGATCATGCCGACGTCGACGCTCGGTTTCGCCGTCGCCGGCGTTGACGGTCGGGCAACGAGGTTGGTCATGGAAGGAAAACGCAGCAGCCGCGTCGTCGCAGCGACGGATGCGCCGTCGAGACGGTACTGGCCTTGCGACATGCCGACCACACCGTGCGGTCCGTCGGGAAGACGCCGCAGAAAGAACAGCCCGGGCTGCCCGGGGGTCAGGATGGCCTCGCCGTCGACGTGCTGGCCGATGTCGCCGATGCTGCCGCCCAGGGTCCGGATCCACAGCTCGGTCGGCGCCACGCCGTCGACGACGCGGTCAATGCGGGCGCGCGTATAGGTGACGATGCGGCGACCACGCCCGCCTGCGCTGTCCTCCCAGACCACCCGCGATTCCAGCGGAGTGGCCGCGACGACGACGGTCGCCCGCTGGCAAAGCTCTTCGACGCTGAGCCGGATCAGCGTCGAGGCGCCTGCGGCGCGCACAGCCGCGAATGGTCGCTCCAGCAGGCCACCCAAGAACTGGGCACCGAGGACGCCCACGATGCCCAGGACCAAGGCCGGACCGAAACCACGGCCATGGCCAAGCCGACCACGGGGGACCCGCAAAACCCGAGATAACAGCCGGGACAACAACATGTCGCAGTCTTGACAGACCAAAGGCATCGCCGTCAATGACCGGGCCCACGCCAAATCTGTGACGTTCTCCCTCCGACGGCGCGGGGGGGGGGCCGGCTTTGCGGCGCATGCCCGCCGTCGTAAGATAGGGCGCCCTGACGTGACGTTGCGCTGACGGGTAACCACAGAATGGACGAGACGGGGGACCGCTTCTACGTTCGCAGGACGACCGGCGATCTCGTCGGTCCCGTCTCCAAGGCGGCCATTGCTGGTCTCTTGCGGCAGGGCAAGCTGGACGGCAGCGAGGAGGTCTCGCCGGATCGCCGGAGCTGGCATCCGCTGGCCCGGCTGATTCCCGCGGCGTCAGCGGCAGAGGAGGCTCCGGCCCAGGATGATCCCGCCGGCGAACCTGGCGTGACGCCCAGCGAGGGAGCGACGTGGGGCGAGCGCGACCTGGGTGGGGGCGGCGATCTGGAACTGGCCCCGCTGGACGCGGCGTTGGGCCAACCATTCACCACGCCGCCCGAGCCGGCGGTGGCCCACAACCCCGAGGTGGTCAGCCCCCCCGGCCTGGCGCCGGTCGACCTTGAATCGCTGGCGCCCCTCGAGCTGGAGAGAGAAGAGCCAGCGCCGCCGCCGGCGTCCCCGTCCGCTGTCGAACGGACGCCCGCCCCGCCCGACGCAAACGAACCGGCGAACCCGGAACCAGGGCCGTCGCACCTGCCCCGACTGTCGCAAGGGCCGGGCCGAGGACCCGCGCGGGCCGCAGCGCCCCCGTCCCCCGGCGCGTCGGCGCGCCCATCGACGGTCGATGCGGGGGCTCGCTCGCTTGATCCGACGGCGGATCAGGCCGTCACCGGATTCGAGACCGCGCCGTCGACAGGGCTGACCGTCGCGCCGGCGCCGGGCGGCGGCGAAATGGTGGTGACGGCCGGCGCGCCGCTGGCCGCGGGCGCCGCTCCCCTGGCGGGCGCGGCGGCGGCAGCGACCCTGCGCGGACGAACGCTGACCGCGGCGAAACCGCGCGCCGAGGAGCCGCCCAAGAAATCACGCAGGTCACTCATCATCGGTGGCGGCGCGGCGATCCTGCTGCTGTCCGCGCTGGCCGTCGGTTTTCTGTATTTCGATCTGGGCGACGTTCTGATCCGCGAGCCATCCGCCGCCAAGGTTCTGGGCGACACCACCGCCGAGATCGCCAGCGATCGTCTGGCCGCCTATCAACGGGGCGCCACGCGATTGCTGGAAGCGGTCGAGGCGCGCCCCCGCAGCGCCGCCCTGCGCGCGGCCGCCGCCGAGCTGCTGGCGTCGTCGGTGGTCATGCATCGCGCCGATCGCGCGCGCACGGCCCGCGCCGACGCCGCGCTTGGCGAAATTCCCCCCCGCCCGATCCGCTCGGACGCCACCGCGCCCACCCTGGCGCGCGCCCGGGCCTGGATCGCGCTCGCCAAGGGACGCGCCCGCGAAGCGGGCCGCGTGATGGATGAGAGCGCGACGTTGAACGACGCCGCGCCCGAGCGCCAGCTGCTGGCCGGGTGGGTGGCCCTGGGGTTGAACAAGGCCTCCGCCGCGGAGACCCTCTTCCAGCAAGGCGCCGCCCAGTTTCCGACGCGCGTTGCGTTTCGATACGGGCTGGCGCGCGCCCAGGAAGACGGCGGCCGACCGCAAGCGGCGGCGACGTACAAGGGCGTGCTGGCGGCCTCGGCAGGCCACTTTGGCGCCGCGCTGGGTTTGATTCGCACCGGTGGTTATGCACCGCCCGCGCGGCTGGCCCTGGCGGGCCGTCTCATCACGGACAACGCCGCCAACGCAACACCTGCCGCCCTGGCCGAGGCCTACGCCATCGTGGCCCGGGCGCAGGCCGCCCTGGGCAAGACCGGCGAAGCCGCGGCGGCCATCGACAAGGCGCTGGCCAAGGATCCGGCCAGCCCGGCGGCGCTGGTGGCCGCGGGCGAGGCGATGCTGGCGCAAGGCCGCCTGCACGAGGCGGTGGCCAGGTTTTCGACGGCGCTGCCCAGCGCGCCGGCAGTGCCAGCCGCCGTCCCCGCGCACGAGCTGCGGTTCGCCCTGGCGGCCGTCCTGATCGAAAGCGGCCGGCGCGCGGAAGGCCTGGCGCTGCTGGGCCCGCCGTCGACCGCGCGCGACGCTCCGGCGGCCGATCCGCGCGCTTCGTTCTGGCGCGGGCGCGCCGCCGAACTGCAAACACCGCCCGACCTGGCCGCCGCCATCCGCGCCTACGAAGAAACCTTGGTCGCCGACCCGCGCTTCGTCCCCGCCAGCCTGCAGCTGGGCGCGCTGCTGCTGAAGCAGAACCGCACCGCCGAGGCGGTGACAGTGTTGAAGCGCGCCCAGGCGGCGGGCGTCGCGCCGGCCACGCTGCAGGTGGCGCTGGGACAGGCGCAGCTGACCGCGGGCGACGGGGAACGGGCGCGCAAGACGTTCAAGGACGTGCTGGCCACCAGTCCCAAGGACGCGCCGGCCCGGCTGGGGTTGGCGTCGGCGCTGGAGGCGGCTCACGACCGCGCGGGGGCGCGGCGCGAACTGGAATCGCTGCTGGCGGACAATCCCGAGCTGCCGGGACTGCGCCCGCGCCTGGCCGAGCTGCTGGTGGCCACCGGCGATCGGGAGAAAGCGCTGTCCCTTTATCAGGCGGAGATCGACGCCGGCAAGGCGTCGCTGGCCGCTCGACTGGCGGCCGCCAAGCTGGCCTTCGAGATGGGCCGCAAGCCGGTGGCGCAGGCTCTGCTGGAAAAGCTGACGGTCGAGGCGCCGCAGACACCGGGCGCGCTGCTGTGGCTGGGTAAGGTGCGACTGGCCAGCGGTGACGTGGCGGGCGCCCTGGCCGACCTGCGGCGCGCGCTGTCGTTCGAGAGCACGCCCGAGCTGCACTTTGAACATGGGCGGGCCCTCACGGCGGCCGGCAGCGAGGAGAAGGCGCTGTCGGAGTACGAACAGGCGGGCTCGCTGCCGCCGGCGATGGTGGCGCGCGGGCGCATCCTGCTGGGGCGCGGGGACACCGATCATGCGGTGCCCATCCTTGAATCGGCGGTCAAGCTGGCGCCCGACAACGGCGAGGGTTGGTTGCTCCTGGGTAACGCGTACGATCGCCAGGGCGCGCCGGCCAAGGCGGTGGCGGCCTGGCGATCAGCGATCCGCGCGGCGCCGGACAACGCCGAGGTGCACTATCACCTCGGCCGCTGGGAGATGGATCAAGGACAACCGGCGGCGGCGGTGATGAACCTGCGTCAGGCGGCGGCCAGGGCGCCGGCCGGCCAGAAGTGGCTGGTCGATCTGTATTACCAGCTGGGGATGGCCGAGAAAGCCAAGGGCTCGCGTGCCGCCGCCGTGACGGCGCTGAAGAAGTATCTGTCGCTGGCCCCGGCGGACGCGCCTTCGCGGCACGAGGTCGAACAGCAGCTTGCCGGCCTGGGCGCGGCGCCGTAGCAAGATCATCCCCGTGAAGACCAACGCCGCCCGGATGCTGGATCTCCTGGGGATCACCTATGAGCTGCGCGAGTACGAAGTCGATCCCGATGATCTGTCCGCCGAGAACGTCGCCGCCAAGGTGGGCCTGCCCCTGGACCAGGTCTGGAAGACGCTGGTGGCGCGCGGCGATCGCACCGGCGTGCTGTTCGCGGTGCTGCCGGGCAGCGGCTCGCTGGATCTGAAAGCGCTGGCCCGTGCCACCGGCGACCGCCGCGTCGAGACCGTCCCCCTCAAGGAGGTGCAACCGCTGACCGGTTACATTCGCGGCGGCGTCACCGTGCTGGGCGCCAGGAAGCCCTACCCGGTCTTCGTCGACGAAACGATCCAGCTGTTCGATCGCGTCGCCGTCTCCGCCGGCGTCCGCGGCACGCAAATCATCCTGGCCCCCGCCGACTACCTTCGTGCCACGAACGCCACGCTGGGCGCGATCGCCGAGTACTAGGCGAGTACGAGCGGTCGCCCGCCGCCCTACTTCAGCGGGTAATAGCCGACCTCTTGGGCGATCTTCTGGCCGTCCGGACCCAGCACCCAATCAATGAAGGACTTGATCTCGCCGCTCGGCACGCCGCGCACATAGAAGAACAGCGGCCGTGACAGCGGGTACGACCCGTCGCGCACGGTGGCGTCCGATGGGCCGATGGCCGGCGAACCACCGTCCTTCTTCACGGGCAGCACCTTGATCCCCTTGGCGTAGGCGGCGCCGCCGTAACCGATGCCGAACTTCTCCTTGCTGACGGCGTTCACCACGGCCGCCGTGCCCGGCATGGCCTGGGCGCGCGGGGTGTAATCGGCGTTCATCAGCACGTGCTCCTTGAAGAAGACGTACGTGCCCGAACTGTTCTCGCGCGAGTAAGGAATGATCTTCGAATCGCCGCCGCCCACCTCTTTCCAGCTGGTGTCCTTGCCGGTGAAGATGTCCTTCAGCTGGCCCATGGTCACTTCTTTGATCGGGTTCGACGCGTTGACGTAGACCGACAGCCCGTCCTTGGCCACCGGGATCTCCGTGGCCTGGGCGCCTTTTTCTTGCAGCTGCTTCTTCTCGGCGTCCTTCATGGCGCGCGACGCCTCGCAGATGTCGGTGGTGCCGTTGATGAGGGCGCTGATTCCGGTCCCCGAACCGCCGCCCGTGACCTGGATGCTGGTCTCGGGATGCTTCTTCATGTAGCTCTCGGCCCAGCGCTGGCCCAGAACGACCATCGTGTCGGAACCCTTGACCGTCAACGTGCCGGCGCTCGCCACGCTGGGGATCAGCGCCAGGCACGCGGCCAAAATGGTTTTCATTGTCATCGGTGTCTCCTTTTCGTGCTGGGCATGGTGACCGCCGCAGGTGACATCGCCGTGACATCGCCGCAACTTTTCCGAAGCGGCAGGCCAGCGAAATTCGGCCGTCAACCAGGAGAAATGCCGCGGTTGTAACGGGAATGTCACACAGTCGCTACGCCGACGAGACGGTCGCGTGCTCTATTCCGACGGTGACGACGACTGGCGGAACAGTGAACGCATCCGCGCCCCCCGCGGGGCCGGCGACGCTGACCGCGAAGGTGACGCCTCACCGCAACGCCTATGCGCCGTCCATGGCTCCGGCCTGGCACCGCTTCGCCGAAATTTCCATTCGCGTCACGGCGATGACCTCCATCGCCGCCATTGTCCTGATCTTTGCGTTCGTCGCCAAGGAGGCGCTGCCGCTCTTCTTCAGCCAGCACGTCCACAAGGAAGTCACGCTGGGCAAGATGTGGACCGCCCAGGCCTGGCCTGGCTATGACGGCCCCGATTACATCTGGCAGCCGGTCTCGGAGATTCCGAAGTTTGGAATCTGGCCGCTGATCATCGGGACGCTGAAGGTCAGCCTGGTGTCAATGCTGGTGGCGGTGCCGCTGGGGGTGGGGGCGGCCTTGTATCTTTCGCAGTACGCGTCCCGCCGCACGCGCGAGATCGTCAAGCCGGCCATCGAACTGCTGGCCGGGATTCCCTCGGTGGTGCTGGGGTTCTTTGCGCTGATGGTGATGGCCTCCTGGTTTCAGGATCTGCTGGGCCTGGAGTCGCGCCTCAACGCCATTGTGGCGGGCGTGGCGCTGTCGTTCGCCATCATCCCGGTGATCTTCACCATCAGCGAAGAAGCGTTCGGCGCCGTCCCGCGCAGTTACATCGAAGCCTCCACAGCGCTGGGGGCCGCCCGCTATCAGACGGTGGTGCGCGTGCTGATCCCCGCCGCCAGCCCGGGCATCGCCGCCGCGGTGGCCCTGGGCCTGGGCCGCGCCGTGGGCGAGACGATGGTCGTGCTGATGGCGTCCGGCAACGCCGCCATCACCTCGGCCAGCTTTGTCGATTCGGTGCGGACGCTGTCGGCCACCATCGCCGCCGAGCTGGCCGAGGTGGTCTTCGGCGGCGCGCACTATACGGTGCTGTTCTTTCTGGGGACGTTCCTGTTCGTCATCACCTTCGGCATCAACTTCCTGGGCGACCTGGCCATCCGCCGCATGAAGCGCAAGCTGGGGGTGGCACAGTGACGGTGCTGCAACCGTCGGTGTTCGCGCGCAAGCTGCGCAGCCGCGTCGGCGACGGCGCCCTGCTGATCAGCTGCGGGGCGGCCACGTTGCTGGTCACGATCATCATGGCGACCATCGTCATCGACGTCATCCACCACGGCGCGCCCCGGTTGTCCTGGACGTTTCTATCCAAGGCGCCCGAGCAGGGGATGACCCAGGGGGGCGTCTTCCCGGCCATCTTCGGCACGGTCGCCCTGGTGATCATGATGACCATCGCCGTGGTGCCGGCCGGCGTCGCCACCGCCATCTACCTGCACGAATACGCCGACCGTGATTCCTGGCTCACGCGCATCATCCGGGTCGCCGTCAACAACCTGGCCGGCGTGCCGTCGATCGTCTTCGGCCTCTTCGGCCTGGGATTCTTCATCCAGTTCGTGGGCGCGGGGGCCGACCGGCTGTTCTTCTCTGGTCACAAGGTCCTCGGTCAGCCGGCCTTGCTGTGGGCGGCCCTGACCATGGCGGTGCTGACCCTGCCGGTCGTCATCGTCACGACCGAGGAAGCCCTGCGCGCCGTCCCGCAGGAGCTGCGCGCCGCATCGCTGGCCCTGGGCGCGACCAAGTTCCAGACCATCATCAAGGTGGTGTTGCCCCAGGCCACCGCCGGCATCCTGACCGGCACCATCCTGGCCATCAGCCGGGGCGCCGGCGAGGTGGCCCCGATCCTGTTCACCGGCGCGGCGTATTACTTGCCGCAGCTGCCCTGGCATCCGCAAAATCAGTTCATGCACCTTGGCTATCACGTCTATGTGCTGGCCACACAATCGCCGGACGTCGACGCCAGCAAGCCGCTGCTCTATGCGACGGTGCTGGTGCTGCTGGTGGTGACGTTCGTGCTGAACCTGTCGGCGTTCGTGGTGCGGTCACGCATGCGCTCGCGTTTTGCGGGAGGAACATCGTGAGCGGCGCCATCGACGCCGCCCCGCAAAAGCTGGTGGTGCGCGATCTGTCCGTTTACTACGGGCAAAAAAAGGCGCTGGGCCCGGTGTCGATGCAGATCTCCGAGAAACGGGTGACCGCGCTGATCGGCCCTTCCGGGTGCGGCAAATCCACCTTCTTGCGTTCGCTGAACCGGATGAATGAATTGATCCCGTCGTGCCGCATGGAAGGGGCGGTCCACCTGGACGACCAGCCCATCTACGGCGTCGGCATCGATCCGGTGGTGGTGCGGCGGCGCATCGGCATGGTGTTCCAGCGATCGAACCCCTTTCCCAAGTCGATCTTCGAGAACGTCGCCTATGGCCTGCGGATCGGCGGCATGAACAGCGGCGTCGACCTGTCCGAACGGGTAGAGCGCGCCCTGCGACAGTCCGCGCTGTGGGAAGAGGTCAAGGATCGCCTGAACGAGAGCGCGCTGGGACTGTCGGGCGGGCAGCAGCAACGTCTGTGCATCGCCCGGGCCCTGGCCGTCGAGCCCGAGGTGCTGCTGATGGACGAGCCGGCCTCCGCCCTGGACCCCATCGCCACGGCGCACATCGAAGAGCTGATCAGCGAGCTGTCCGATGCGTACACCGTCGTCATCGTGACCCACAACATGCAGCAGGCGGCGCGCGTCTCCGATTACACCGCGTTCTTCTACATGGGCGATCTCATCGAGGTCGACAAGACGCAGGTGCTGTTC
>DATLVT010000982.1:0-3817 GCA_035577105.1 Polyangia bacterium | reverse complement strand
GGGCGGTTCCGCCGGCCACCCGCACCTGCCGAAAGATGTTGTTGTCGACGGACTGGCAGGATGTTGACGGCGAGCAGTCGTTCACGGTGCTGGTGTTGTTCACCCCGCTGGTTTCGCCGATGTACTGGGTGAGGCTGTTCTGCGAGGTATTGGTCTCGGTCCAATCGCTGAAGAACGAGCACTGCGAGGCCAGCGAATGAAGATAGGGCATCGTGGTGGCCGAGAAGCCCAACCCGACGTTGGACCAGGTGCGATTCTCAAACGAGAAGATCACGACGTGATCGTAATGGGCGGGCGGTGCCGCTGTCGAGCCACAGACGCCGGCAGCGCCGCCGGTTCCACCAACGCCGCCCGTTCCGCCCGCCCCGCCCGTGCCAGCGCCGCCGGTTCCACCGGTGCCGCACGAGCCACAATCCTGCGCACAGGTCGAGCAGGTCTCGCCGTGGTCGCAGTGTCCGTTGCCGCAGAAGTTGTGGGCCGCCTCGGACTGCTGGCCCAGGCTGAAGGCCGGTTCATCCTGGTTGGAGCTCTCGGCGGAATCGATGCAACCAGACGCCATCAGCGCGCCGCCTGCCAGCATGCACGCCAGGTTTTTCACAACGAGCGATCGTTTCATGGGCTCCTCCTCCAGTCGTTATTTGGTTGTCTCGCCCTGCGCGAGACGGGAGGACCTTAAGGACGACCCCGAGGCAGCCGGGTTAAAGGACCGCAACATGCTGGCGACAAGCCGGAGCGGCGATCGTATACATCGGCGTATGGCGGGACGATTCGAGGATCGGGCGACGCGGCCTCAGCGAGGGCCGGCCGACGTCTTTCGCTGGCGCGTCCTGGATTCGATCGCCGGGCGTCGCGTCCAGGATCCGGGCGGCTACACCACGCCGGTGCGGGACAACGACGGCGCCCAGCTGGCCGCGGCGGCGCCGTCACTGACGTGGATCGGGCACGCCACCTTCGTGCTTCGGTTGGGCGGCCTGCTGATCGCCACCGATCCCGTCTGGGGCCGGCGCATCTCCGGCGTCATCGCGCGCAAGGCGCCGCCGGGCGTGGCGCTGGAGAAGGTGCCAGCCCTCGACGTCGTGACGATCAGCCACAACCACTATGACCACCTGGACATGCCGACTCTGCGCCGCATCGGCAAGGAGACGCTTTACATCACCCTGCCCGGCAACGGAGCGCTGCTGCGCAAGGGCGGCCTGGACAAGATCGTCGAGCTGGACTGGTGGCAATCCCACCGCGTGGGAACGCTGGAGATCACCGCGGTACCGGCGCGCCACTGGTCGATGCGGGCGCCCTGGAACCGCAACGACATGCTGTGGGGAGGTTTCGTCTATCGCGGGCCCGAGGGGGTCGCCTATCACTCGGGTGATACGGCGCTGTTCGACGGCTTCACGGAGATCGGCCAGCGCCTGGGTCCCATCGACTGGGCGCTGTTGCCCATCGGCGCCTACGAGCCGCGCTGGTTCATGGAGCCGCAACACATGAACCCCGAGGATGCGGTCCAGGCCTTTGAACGGCTGGGGGCACGGCGGCTGGTGGCGATGCACTGGGGGACGTTCAAGCTGACCGACGAACCGATGGGCGAACCACCCGAGCGCCTCCGCCGCTGCTTCGCCGAACGCGGTCTAGATCCGGCGCGCCTGTGGATCCTCGACATCGGCGAAACGCGCCTGCTCTGAGGCGGGCGACCCCGCCGACGGGATCATGGGAGCGGCCTGGGGCGCGCGTGGCTGATTCCAGCGGGCGGTCAGCATCTCGCGCAGGATGCGCCGCTTGATGGCCTTGTTGGTCAGCGCGGCGTTCGACCACCAGAAGCCGTCCTGCTCCATGGCCTGGGCGGCGGCGACGAAGCGGTCAGCGACGGCTGCAAAGTCAGCGTCGGTGTAGTTCAGGCTGAAGATGAAGCGCCCGGTCCCCACCCAGCTCAGGGCCAGCCCCTCGGCGCGCAGATAATATTGCAGCATCCAGTTGTAACGGGAGGGCCGGGTGTAAAGCACGGTCCAGATCGAACAGAGGTTCGCCACGCGCACCGGCAACTGTTGCTCGGCCAGTCGCTGATTCAGGGCCTGGGCGCGCTGGTTCCACAGTCCGTCCAGGTTCTGGTACAGCGCCCGGACGTCGGCGGTCTCCAGCCGCCGCAGGAATTCATTCATGGCGCCCATGACGTAGGGGTGGGCGTTGAACGTTCCGCGGGCGAAACAGATGTCCGCCGGGCGGTCGTCGCGGAAGCGCTTCATCAGCGCGCGACGGCCGCACACCACGCCGATGGGCAACCCGCCGCCCAGCGTCTTGCCGTAGGTGACCATGTCCGCTCGAACGCCGAAGTAATCCTGGGCGCCGCCCAGCGCCAGCCGGAAACCGACGAACACCTCGTCGAAGATGAGAACGATCTTCTTCTCGCTGCACACGGCGCGCAGCCGCCGCAACCAATCGGTGTAGGCCGCCCGATCAAAGCCGGCCTTGCGATCGCTGGCCAGCAGCGTGGAATCGGTCGGGGCGTTGCCGTTGGGGTGCATGGCCTGCAGCGGATTGACCAGCACGCAGGCGATGTCGTTCCGCTTGCGCAGCACGCGCAATGAATCGTCATCCATGTCCTTGAGTGTGTAGGTCTCGTGCGCCGGGACCGGGTTTCCCACCCCCGGCTGCACGTCGCCCCACCAGCCGTGATAGGCACCGCAGAAACGGACCAGGTGCGAACGTCGCGTGTGATAACGGGCCAGGCGCACCGCCTGCATGACCGCCTCGGTCCCGGACATGTGAAAAGAGACCTCATCCAGGCCCGAGATGGCCTTCAACCGCCTGGCGTTCTCGGCCACCAGCGGGTGGTAAGCGCCCAGGACCGGGCCCAGCGCCTGAACCTGCTCGCTCCCCTTGGCAATGCAGTCCTTGTAAAAGTCATATCCGAAGACGTTGACGCCGTACGATCCGGTCAGATCGTAGAACTGATTGCCGTCGAGGTCAGTGACCGTTACCCCCGCCGACGACTGCACGAAGGATCCTGTCTTCAGATGCTGCCGCACCAGACGGCGGAACTGGAAGGGCACGCGATAGGCTCCCGTGAATGGCACGTCGGAGATGTCGCCCTCCACGTCGGCGGTCAGGCGCGTCGATTCGCTGAACCGCTGTCGATAGAGCGCAGCCAGCCGCAGAAAGCCGCTGCGCCGTTTGCCGGTGATGTCGGCGGGCGCATCGTCGGCGCGAAAGTATTGCTGGTCGCCGTACTCGTAAAACGGGACCAGCCGCGCCAACCGGCGGGCCATCTTGGAATGCCCGCGCAGCGACGGGTGCTTGGCCCGGGACAGCTCCAGACGAGCCCACAGCCGGCGCAGCAACGCCAGAACGACCAGCGCCCCCAGCGTGTACAAGATGTTGGTTGCGTTCATGAGTGGCCTTTGCGAAAGGTATAAAGGAAATGCTTCCCAATCCCGAGCGCCTGCGATCCACTCTGGCCGGCATCGCCCAGAATGAAGACCTGAACTTCCTTCTGACCAACCGCATCCCCCGTCACCTGGCCACCCGGTTCATGGCCTGGTTCGGCAAGATCGAACAGCCGCTGGTGCGCGATCTGTCGATCGGCGCCTGGCGGATGTTCGCTGATCCGCCCCTGCACGAAGCGGAGAAGACCAATTTTGACAGCCTGCACGACTGTTTCATCCGTCAGCTGAAGCCAGAGGCCCGGCCCATCGATCGCGATCCGGCCGTGGCGATCAGTCCCTGCGACGCCATCGTCGGCGCTTGCGGGGCCGTCGACGACGCCCAGGTCATCCAGGCCAAGGGATTTCCCTACGCCCTGTCCGACCTGCTGCCCGATCCCGAGCTG
>DATLVT010000981.1:0-4007 GCA_035577105.1 Polyangia bacterium | reverse complement strand
AGGCTCATGGCGCTGGGGATGATCGACAGCGGATCGCGGGCCATGTACAGGATCTGCGCCTCGGGAAACCGTTGCATGAACTGCGGCAAGCGCACGGCGAGAGAGAACACCTTGGCGACGTTGCGCTCGGCCCGGTGCAGGACCAGGCTGCGCCGCCACAGCGCCTCCATCCAGTCAAAGTCGCGCCGGGTGGTGTCGCGGATGCACGGATCGAAACTGGGCAGCCGGTCTTCTTCGTCGAACGACAAGAAAAAACCGTAAAGAAACAGGCCGTCAAGGTAGCGGAAAAGGACGGCCACATCGTCGGTCTCCACCGAGCTCAGGCTGGTCTGGTGCGCCTCCGTCGAGTGAAACCTGGCTGGGCTGATCTTCTCGAGCAGCGGCAGCAGCGGCCGGAGAAGCTTCTGCAACAGCAGCGACGGGTACAGCATCAGGAAAAGCTCCATCCCGGCGCCGAACCCCTCGTCGGCCAGGAAACGCTGCAGGAACGTGGTCCCGGTACGCGGGTTGCCGACCAGGACGATCGGGCGAGTGGCCCGGGCCCGCCGCAGGCCGGGGAAGAGGAGGTGGTCCATCGCCATCCCGATTGCCACCACCGTGCGGACGATTGAAAAGACGACCGCGATGAACAGCGGCACCACCTTGACACCGAAGGTCCGGCGCAGGACGCGATAGACCGCGGCCATCCTCGACAGAGTGGTGGTCATGAGCCACTACAGTGGTCGATCGCGCTCATTCGGTGACGAGGAGCCCCCGCGATTGCAGATAGGCGACGATCGTGTCGGCGGCGGCCTCGGGCCGCAGAGCGGTGGTGTCGATGCGCAGCTCGGGAGTCTCCGGCGGCTCGTAGGGCGAGTCGATGCCGGTGAAGTTCTTGAGGTCGCCGCGCCGGGCCCTCCTGTACAGACCCTTCGGATCGCGCTGCTCGGCGACCTCCAGCGGCGTGTCGACGAAGATCTCGATGAACTCGTCCGGTGGAAGGAGGCTGCGCGCCAGCGCCCGCTCCTGGCGAAAAGGCGAGATGAAGGCGGCGCTGACGATCAGGCCCGCGTCCACCATCAACCGGGCCACCTCGGCGACGCGGCGGATGTTCTCCACCCGGTCGGTGGCGGTGAAGCCGAGATCGCGGTTGAGGCCGTTGCGTACATTGTCGCCGTCCAGGAGGTACGTGTGTCGCCCCAGGCTGTGGAGCCTCCTGTCGACCAGGTTCGCGATGGTCGACTTACCGGCGCCGGAGAGACCGGTGTACCAGAGCACGAGGGGCTTCTGCCCCTTCAACATCGCGCGGCTCGCCTTGTTCACGTGCAATCAAATCCCGAGGGGAAGGCCCGGAGAGCGGTCCGGGCGAAAGGCGCCGGCTGACCGCCCGGAACCAGGCGAATCATATCAACCTGCGAGCGGATTCCGCCCCAAAAGGGATGAACCAGTCGCCCGCCGCGCGACGCTTGGCGAAAGGCGAGCGATCTGGTCTAGTCGTCTTCGCCGCAAGTCGGCAATTCGGCAAGTCGGCAAGTCGGCTGTTGACACCGAACCGCGTCGACGGTGTTTCTGATCATGCTGCGTCGCTATGTCACCGCTGTGGTCGGCCGACCGAAGACCGTGATCGCGGCGGTGGTGGCCGCCACGCTGGTCATGGGCTTCTTCGCCAGCCGCCTGCGCGTGCAGCTGGACGTCGACGCTCAGCTTCCGCTCGGGCACCCGCTGGTGAAGGTCGGGCAGCGCATCGAGACGCTGTTCGGCGGGAAGTACCTGACCGTGGTCGGCTTCTACGTCGCCGCGGGAACGATCTACACGCCGAAGGTGCTGGCCAAGGTCAAGCGCGTGACTCTTGCGCTGGAGCGCCTCCCCGGGGTCAGAGCCGGCAGCGTCCTGTCGCTGATGTCGCCGCGGGTGAAGGACGTTCACAGCGTCGCCGACGCTCTGGAGATCACGCCGCTCGCCGGGAGGGTGCCGGCGACGGACGCCGAGATGGCCGCCTTTCGGGCCCGTGTGCAGGCGAACGACGTCATCACCAGCCTGCTGGTCAGCGCCGACGGGCGTGCCACGGCGGTGCTGGTCGACTTCGACGACTTCGACAAGGCGGGCGGTCCCCCGGGCCTGCGCCCCAGGCTGGAAAGCATCGTCGCGCCCGAGCGCGAGCCTGGCCTGGAGATCCTTCCGGCCGGCGCCCCCACCATCCTGTACTGGCTGCTGATCTACACGCGTCGGGTGGGGGCGCTGTTCGTTCTGGCCCTGGCGATGATTGGATACCTGCACTACCGGGCTTTCCGCACGCTGCAGGGGATGTTCGTACCGCTGGTCACGGCGATCATGGGCGTGGTGTGGGCGCTTGGCTTGATGGGGCTCCTCGGCGCGCCGATGGATCCCTGGAACATCATGACCCCGATCCTGCTGCTGGCGATCGGGGCCGGCCATTCGGTGCAGATCCTCAAGCGCTATTACGAGGAGTACAGCCGGATCGCGGGTGCGCGTCCCGAGCTGCCGGCCACCGACCACAGCCGCCTGGCCGTCGTCGAAGCGACCACCAAGATCGGGGTGGTGATGCTGGCCGCGGGCACCATCGCCTCGCTCAGCTTCGGATCGCTGGCCGCGTTCGGCCTGCCGACGATCAAGAACTTTGGCCTGTGCACGGCGTTCGGGATCCTGGCGGCGCTGTCCGTCGAGATGACGTTCATCCCGGCCCTTCGCGCGTTGCTGGCGCCGCCGTCGCAACGCCAGGTCGAGCGCGAGAAGCGCGAGGAGTACTTCGATCCGATCCTGGAAAAGCTGGCGGCGCTGGTTCGCAGCGAAAAAGAGCGCCCCATTCGCTGGGTGTTCGTCGGTCTCATCGTGGTGGCGGCGGTCGGCGCCGCCCGCCTGCAGGCAGGCAACAGCCTGGGGGCGCAATTCTTCGAAGCCAACGCGCCCGTCCACGGCTTCCGTATGGCCGATTCGCGCCTGTCCGGGACGCGCGTCATCCAGGTGCTGGTCGAAGGCGAGGCCCCGGACGCGATCAAGAATCCGGAGGTCCTGCGGCGAATGGAGGCTCTGTCCACGTTCATCGCCCATCAGCCGCTCCCCGTCGGCAAGGTGGTATCGCTGGTCGACGTGGTGAAGCAGATGAGCCAGGTGGTCGACCCGGCCGGGGGCGGCAAGCTGCCCGAGACTTCCCCGGGCGTGGCGCAATACCTGTTGCTCTACTCGATGGGCGGTGACGAGAACGATCTCGGGCGGCTCGTCGACCACGATTTTCGCCGCGCGGTGATCACCGCCTACCTGCGCACCGACGATTTTCGGGCGATGAAGGCGATGACGGTCGCCGTACAGGCCGAGGCCGATCAGCTGTTCGCCGGCACGCCGGTGAAGGCGTCGGTGGGGGGCGGCGTGACCAACGCCATCGCCCTCGACGAGACCATGGTTCGCGGCAAGACCATCAACCTCATCCAGATCTCACTTCTGGTCCTGGTGATCACCTCCGTGCTGCTGCGCTCGGTGGCGGGCGGCCTCCTGGTCCTCTTGCCGCTGGGGACGGCGGCGCTGGTGAACCTGGGGCTGATGGGCTGGACAGGAATCCCGCTCTCGATGGGGACGGCCGCCATCTCGGCCATGGCCATCGGCATCGGGGCCGATTACGCCGTCTATTTCCTGTTCCGCGTCCGCGAGGAGTTTCAGCGCACCGGCGATCTGCGCGGCGCGACGGCGACAGCGCTGACCACCTCCGGCAAGGCGATCGCCTACGTCGCCAGCGCCGTGGCCGGCGGCTATCTGTGCCTGGCGCTGTCGCTGTTCAAGGTGCATGTGCTGCTGGGCGTGCTGGTCGCCCTGACGATGGTCAGCAGCAGTGCCGCCACCGTCGCGTTCCTGCCCGCGGTCATCTTGCTGCTGCCGCCACGGTTCTTGCGGCGGGGCCCTTGAGGATCAGCAGGGTATGAGGATGGTGAGGTACCAGGGGGCGGGGTTACGGCAACCGCCGCACTGCAGGGCGACGATCCAGGTACCGGTGGCGTCGATGCCGGTGAACGCCTTGC
>DATLVT010000980.1:0-2239 GCA_035577105.1 Polyangia bacterium | reverse complement strand
CCAGCGCGTATTGATAAAAGCGCGCGGCGACCCACTGGCCCGACGTGGGCGTTTCACGCCGCCATTCGGCGCGATACTGCTGCGATTCGTAGCGTTGATTGTCTTGCAAAGCTGAAAACCCAAGAGTGAGGGACGATTCGGCGCGCGCCGTCGGGCTGGCGAAAAGAGACACCAGCGCGATCAGCGCGGCGACCTCCCCACTGCGGACCATCGTGCTTTCGGTCGCCGCCGTCCTTACCACGCACGTCCTAAAGAGATGTCGGATAGCAAGACCCGTACCCGCTCCGGACACCCACGTTGGCGCTCCCGCATGACTTCTGAACCGCGCAACATCATCGTCGGGAGCACCGGTTTCTTGAGGCGATCTGACGACTCGTCGTCCCCGCCCGGCGGAGGTCGGACCACAACCAGCTGGGTGGGAGGCGGACCACCTGTACCGATTCGTACAGCGCGCGCGTACGCCTGAGGACAAAGGGACGGCTGGCCAGCAGCGCCCTTTGCTAGCGCCGCGGGTGCATCAGATCTTCCGCAGCATGCGCCGGATCGCTTTCGGGCGCAGGGCCAGGGCCTCTTGCCCCTTGGCTGAGGCTTCGTTCTCCAGCGCCGCCGAGCGCTGATCGATGAGTTCCAGCAGGATGGCGCGGTTCCGTTCGTCGCCCGGTGAGCGCAGCTGGCGCTCCAGGGTCTGACGAAGGACGGCCAGGTCGTGAACCTCGCCCAGCAAGTGTCCAAGCTCGTTCAGCGACGGCCCCAGCCGGCGGGCCAGTGCCGGGAGCTGCCGCTTGAGGACGGCGATCTCCATGGCCAGGCGCTTGATCGATTTGCGAAAGCCATGCATGCGCTCGGCGCGCTCGCGACCATCCGGACAGCAGGCGGCGTCGCGCATGCGCCGGCGCGCTCGCTTGTATGCGGACGCCAGGCCGTGCCGCAAGGCGCGCCGTCCATGGTGCACCGGCCAGCGACAGACGCGCCGCCGCCCTTTCTCCAGCGACGTGACCACGTCGTTGACGCGCGCCTCGATGGCGGTGGCAGACAGGCGGCGGCGCAGGCGGCTGCCGATGGCGCGCAAGCTTTGATCGGCGCCATCGGCCACCCGATCGGGATTTTGCTCCAGCAGCCGGTGCAGCGTCTCGGCCTCCACGGCGATGTCCCGCGCCCGCGACAACGTGTGGGCCAGCTCCCGCATCCAGCGTTCGTCGCGGTCGGCCGGCGTCCCTGCTTGATCGTGGACCAGCTTGACGGCCGCGCGCGCCTTCTTCAACCGAGAGCGCACCGCGTGCACGCGATCGTCGACGGGTTGAGAGGTCTCCCTGGCGCCCTGGATGGCCTTCTTCAGCTGGCCGCGCACGATCCGCCGCACCGCCTTGGCCACCGGCTCTCTGGTCTTGATCTGATAGGACACCGCGAGCGCAACGATGACAAGTCGGGCGACGTTTGTCACCAGTCTCGTTTCGCTCAGGCGGCGGCGCGGCTGGCCAGCCGGGCCAGCACCGCGGCGTCGATGTTGCCACCCGAGACCACGGCCACCTTGCGGGCGCCGGCGACGACCGGCAGGGCCGCCACCGCGGCGGCGCCCGCTCCCTCGGCCACCACCTTCTCGACCAGCGCCAGCGAGGCGACCGCGTCGGCGATCTGCTCCTCGCTGACCACCACGATGTCGTCGAGCAGATCGCGGCACAGGGGAACCGTCAGTCGGCCGGGACAGGCCACCCGCAGTCCGTCCGCCAAGGTGGTCGAAGGCGCGCCGGTCGCGGCACGCGTCGCTGGCGGCATCGGTACGAAGGAGTGTCCCAGCCAGGCGCGCCGAAAGCCGTCGATGCCCGCCACCTGAACGCCGACCACGCGAATGCCCAGGCGCTTGAGAACGGTCCCCACCCCGGCGGCCAGGCCGCCGCCGCCGATGGGAACGACCACCACGTCCGGACGGAACGGGGCAAGCTCGACGGCCAGCGTGGCCTGCCCGGCGATCACTTCCAGGTCGTCGAACGGATGCACCAGCCCGGCGACGCCGGCGGCGCACAGGGTGTCGGCGCGCGCCAGGCACTGCTCGACGGTGTCCCCGCCCACCACCACGCGGGCGCCCAGCGCCTGGCAACCGCGCACCTTGGTGGCGGGAGCGTCCCCGGGCACGACGATGGTGGCAGGCAGCCCAAAATACCGGGCGGCCCAGGCCACGCCCAGACCGTGGTTGCCGGCCGATGCGCAGACAAGGGGCCGCCGTTCGCCGCGCTCCCAGCGC
>DATLVT010000979.1:0-5188 GCA_035577105.1 Polyangia bacterium | reverse complement strand
CCTCAAGTTCACCGACGATCCGGAGGGGCGCGGCACGTTCGGCGGCAGCTCGGGCGGGGCGGCCTCGTTCTCGATGGCCTGGTGGCATCCGGAGCTGTTCCGCCGCGTGATCTCCTATTCGGGGACCTTCGTGTCGCAGGTGCCGGACGGGACGCCGTTCCCGCACGGATGCTGGGTCTATCACGACGTTGATCCCCGCTTTGTCGACCCCATGACCGAGCCGCCCAAGGGACTGATCGTCCAGCACTGCGAACCCAGGGGCGGTGACGTCGGCAGCAGCAACCCCGGTCCCTGCGACACGCCGCTGACCCAGGCCGCCTGCGAGACCGCCGGCTGCACCTGGAACACCAAGGCGAACAAACCGATCCGGGTCTGGATTGAATCCGGGCAAAACGACCTGACCATCGCCGGCCGGCACGGGCCCCCCGAATACAGGGACTTCAACCTGGCCAATCACCGCATGGCAGCCGCCCTGAAGGCGCGCGGATACCACTATCACTACGACTATGCGATCGGCGCCGGTCACGTCGACGGCGGCGTCGTCAATCAGACCGTGGTCGAGGCGCTGCTGTACGTGTGGCGCGGTTACCCGATCAACTGACAGCCCGCAGCGGTGCGCGCCGGCCGGTCGTCGCCGGCGCCGCGCGCTGCCACAGCGCGAAGCCGCCTTTGAAGGCGTTGGCGTTGTCGCCCAGTCGCGCGCCGGGCGGCAGCTCTGCCAGCAGCTTGGCGTTGCCGCCCCCCAGCACCAGATCCTCGCAGATCATCGCCTTTCGCAGCAGATCGACGACCGCCGACACGTGCTTGCGCCATTTCTTTTTTCCGAGGCGCTTGAGACCCCGCAGGCCGACGTAGTCCTCGAAGGTGCGATGCTTGCGGTAAGGAAGGTGCGCCAGCTCCAGCGCCTCGACCACGCCGTGATCGACGAGAGCCGATCCCAGGCCGGTGCCGATCCCCAGGAACAACATCCTGCCGGCCCGATAGCTGCCCAGCGCCTGCATGGCCGCATCGTTGATGACCTTGGTCGGACGCCCGAAGGCCCTGGCAAAGTCGAACCTCTTCCAGCCCGCTCCCAGGTTCGCGGGTTCGGCCACGATGCGCCCGTGCACGACCGGCGCCGGAACGCCGACGGAGACCACGTCGTAATTCCAGTCGGCGGTGAGCTCCTTGACCGCCGCGACCATCTGCCGAGGGGTCAGCTTGGCCCCGGAATCAATTTGGCGCTTCACGCGCTGGCCGGTGACCAGCAGCTTGACGTGCGTGCCGCCGACATCGACGACCAGCACCTTGAAGGCGCGCTGGGCGGTGCCAGTCGCAGAGCTATCGGAGGGGACGGCCGTCGTCATGAGGCCTACGACGATGAACCGAACCTGCTTCGGGCGCCAGCGTCTTGAACCTTTGGGCGTGCAGGGGGCCGGAACGGCGCGGAGGTGCTAGACACCTAGTCGGCATGTCACCCTCCTCGCAGCTCGACACCGGAATGCACCCATGAACGCGCTTGGTCTTGTGCTGTGGCTGGCGGCGGCCGGCGGCGACCCTGCGGTCCCGCCCATGCCGCCGGCCGCTGCGACGACGGCGGCGGCGCCGTCACCGGCGCCTGTGCCAGCGCCCGCACCGGCGGCGTCGCCCGCACCGGCGGCGTCGCCCGCACCGGCACCACCGCCGCCCCACCTTCCCCCGGGTGTCAGCCAGCTCCGCCTGGCGCTGACCTACGTGAACATTCTCGGCGAAGACGGCGATCTCACCAGCAACGGACTCGCCACCAACAGCCTGGGCCTCGACTGGGGCTCCCCGTCGGGGCGCTACGCGCGCAATCACCTGGGCGTCGGGTATCAGTGGGAAAGCCAGGGCCCCTATTCGGCGCGCGGATTTCGGATCGATCTCATCTCCTTCGGCTATCCCATCAAGCTGGTGGACACGGATTTTCGGCTGGAGCTGGAGCCGATCGTGACGCTGGTGCGCGGCGAGATCATGTTCGTCAACGGAGGCGGCCGGTTCCTGCGCATGGAGGCGGGCGTCGGCCTCGAGCTGTCGGCCACCTTCCGCCAGTGGTTCCTGGCCGTCCAGCCGCTGGCCGTCGACTTTCGTTACTGGTTCTATTCAAGCGCCACGTCGCAGACCGGCCTCGGTCGGGTCTTCCCGTTACGCCTGGCCATCGGCCACGAGTTCTGATCGGGGTCAACCGCCGGTGAGCAAGGTCCGCGCCGCGCTGGCGGCTTCGTTCTCCCGGATCGCCGAGCGCCTGGCGCGTGACGATCCGGCGGCGGCCGGGCAATGGCTGGGGCGCTTTGTGATCCTGCGGCTGCTCGGCCTGGTCTACCTGATGGCGTTCCTCACGCTGCTGCAGCAGGGGCCGGCGCTGCTGGGACCGCGCGGCCTCTTGCCGCTGGGCCCTTACCTCGACGCGCTGGCCGGGCAGCTCGGTTCGCGGGGGGCCGGCTTTCGCGCCCTGCCGTCGCTGTTCTGGCTGGGTGCCGGCGCGGGCGCGCTGCGCGCGGTGGCCTGGGTCGGCATCGCGCTGTCGGCGGCCGTGCTGCTGGGCTACGCCAACGCCCTGATGCTGGCGGTGCTCTGCGCGCTGCAGATCTCCATCTCGAACGTCGGCCAGACCTTTTATGGTTTCGGCTGGGAGATCCAGCTCGTCGAGACAGGTTTCCTCTGCATCTTTCTGTGCCCTCTGCTGGACGGACGCCCATTTCCCCATCGGGCGCCGCCGACCGCGGTGATCTGGCTGCTGCGCTGGCTCGCCGTGCGCATCATGTGGGGCGCGGGCCTCATCAAGCTGCGGGGCGATCCGTGCTGGCGCGCGCTGACGTGCCTGGACTCTTACTTCGAGACCCAGCCCATCC
This sequence comes from Polyangia bacterium, assembly GCA_035577105.1. Classification (GTDB taxonomy): domain Bacteria; phylum Myxococcota_A; class Polyangia; order Fen-1088; family Fen-1088; genus DATKEU01. Next base: position 2,339 of record DATLVT010000979.1, on the reverse strand, counting down.
CCAGCCCGCTCAGTCTTTTTTTTCACGCGCTGCCGCCCTGGGCGCACAAGGCGGGCGTGCTGTTCAATCACGTCGTCGAGCTGGGCGCGCCGCTGCTGGTCTTTGGGGGACGGCGGGCGCGCTTCGTGGCCGGCTTCCTCATGGCCGCGCTGCAGTTGATCCTCATCCTCAGCGGCAACCTCTCGTTCTTGAACTGGCTCACGCTGGTCCCCATCCTGGCTTGTTTCGACGACGGCCTGTGGCGGCGGTTGTTCTCGCGCGCATTGGCGACCGGCGCGCAGGAGGCACGCGCCGCCGCGCAGCCGTCGCGCGCCCAGGGGGCCGTGGTGGGCGCTGTCGCCCTGGCGGTCGTCGCCCTCAGCGTCTTTCCCGTCGTCAACCTCCTGTCCAGCAAGCAGGCGATGAACACCTCCTTCACGTCACTGCCGCTGGTCAACACCTACGGCGCCTTCGGCAGCGTGGGTCGCGAGCGCGCTCAGCTGGTCATCGAAGGGACGCGCGACCAGGTCGTGACCGCCGCGACGCAGTGGATCGCCTACCAGCCGCGCTGTCAGCCGGCCGATCCCGCGCGCCGGCCTTGCTGGATGAGCCCCTACCACCGGCGGCTTGACTGGCTGCTGTGGTTCGCCGCCATGGGCAGCCCCCGCGATTACCCGTGGGCCGTGCATTTGGTCGCCAAGCTGCTGGAAGGCGATCCCGACGTGCTGGCGCTGTTCGCCTGGGATCCATTCGCCGGCACGCCGCCGCGCCACGTGCGCGTCGAGCTGTACCGCTATCAGTTTGCCAGACCGGGCGCGCCCGTCTGGTGGGAGCGAACGCGCCTTGGCCCCTGGTTGCCGCCGCTATCGCGAGACGACCCGACGCTGCGGGCCTTCCTGTTTCGAAGAGGATGGGGGGACGGGCGATTTGATGGTCAAACCGCCCCCTGAGAGACCGGCTCACTGGTGCTGCGGTCCGGCCATCACCAGCATCTTCACCAGATTTTCCTGGGCGCCAGTCGCCAGCGCATAGCTGTCCAGATCCTGGTGGCAGCTGTCGCAGGCGAACTTCGAGCCGCGGCGCTTGCTCTCGCTGACCAGGCTCTTCATGAGTTTCTTGGCGCCCCCGCGGCCACCGGTGCGGCACGCTTCGCCCACGGGGCCGCGCCCGATCGTCGCGATCTTGCACGGGCCGTCGTCTTCATCGGCCGCTGCCGCCCCGTCGCTGGCGGGCGATGATCTCTCCCGCTGCTCGACCTTGCGGACAGCCTCATCGTTCGCCACGACGGCGGCGCGGGGAGGCTCGCGCACGGCGACGGACAGGCCCGCCTGCTCCGCTGCGTTCACCTGGGCGCGGCGCGCCGGGGCCCGTGCCAACCACACCACCCCGGTGACCATCACCGCGACCGCCGCGCCCACGACGATCACGCGCGCCCCGCGCCCGAACGGCGTCGGGATCGGGATCGGGATCGAGCCCGAGGCCATGCCGCCGGTCCCGGGGGCCGAGGGTGCGGCCGGCCCAGAGAGCTCCGTCAGCGGCGCGACCCAGAGGACACGTCCGCCACAACGGCGATCCAGCACCTCGCGCAGGATCTCGACCGCCACTTTCAATCGCCCCCCCACCGTTTCAGGCGCAAACTTGTCGCGACTTCCAATCTCGGCGAGCGAGTGACCTTCGAAATAGCGCAGCAAGATCATCCGGCGGTACGGCTCGGCCAGCGCGCGCACCGCCTCGACCAGCAGCTTGTGCCCTGCCAGCGGTTCCCCCGGGTCGTCTGCAGATCCAGGCGGTCGGCTCGCCGTCGCCGCCCCGATGTCCTGCGTGATGTCGTCGGCCAGCGCGTCATCCGAGATCAGGCTGCGCGCAAGCCTCCGGGCCCAGGCCGCGGTTCGCAGCAACTGGTCCGAGGGGGGGAGCGTATGGCCGAGGTCGCGAATCTGGCCATTACACACCGCGGCTGGCGCAGGTGTTCGACTTTTTCTCGGTTTTTGTCCGCCGGTGTCCCGGTCGGCATAGTGGGGCTTGATGAGCCCTCATCGAACACGCCGCCCGCTGCGCTGCCGGCGGTCCTCCTCGCGGCGCCCCACCGCGGCGCTCTCTGGTAGTCTCGAGTCCGAGGCTCCGTGGCCACCGCCGTTTCCCCCGCGCCGGTCGATCATGACACCGAGGCGCGTTTTCGCCGCGGTGAGCGGGAGGCGTTTCTGAAGGTGTACGAGGCGCATGCATCGGCCGTGCGGGCGCTGGTGGGGCGTTTTTTCCTGCGTCCCTTTGAACGAGAGGAGGCCGTGCAGGAAGTGTGGTTGCTGGTCCATCGGGTTGCGAAGGCCTTTGATCCGGCGCGGGGAGAGCTGCTGCCCTGG
>DATLVT010000978.1:0-2882 GCA_035577105.1 Polyangia bacterium | reverse complement strand
AGGGCGGGCGTGGTCTCGGAGGCGATGCGCACGTCGACGTCGTCGGGGACGGTGTTGATGACGAAGGTCGATGAGCGCTTGTCGATGCTCTCGATTCGATCCTTGGCCAGCTCGACGAATTCACCGTCGGGATTCTCGCGCGAGTACTGTTCATAGTGAGTGCGGGCCGCCTTCAGCTGGCCGATCAGATATTCGCACTGGGCCATCATGAACAGCGCCGCCGGGCGCGGTTTCAGGTTGTTGGCGGCGCGAAATTCCAGCAGCGCCTGATCGTGCTGGCGCGCATCGAACAGCCGCAGCCCGATTTCATAGTGCGAACGCGCGGCCGCGGTTGCGTCGTCGGCGCCCTGCGCGGCCGCGGCCACCGTCGACAGGCAAGCAAAGGCGAGCAAGCAGCAAAGGCCGGTTCGCGTCGCGAAGGGGACTGGATTCAAAGGTTACCCACAATACCAAGCCCGCAGCGACGCGCTACTGGTACCGCGACTACTGATCCGGGTAGGCCTCGCGGGAGCGCAACGGCAAGACGCCCCGCTTGGCTGACTCCGAAGGCTCCGGACCGCCGGCGTTCGCCGGGCCGCCGGGCGGTTTGCGGTCGCTGCGCGCCCCGCGACGCTGCGGTGTGCGCGTGGCGGTCTTGACGTTGCCGCGCGAATTGTCGACGCCTGGCAGCGCCACCGTGGCCGCGGGGGCGGGCAGGGCGTTTGTCGCCCCGGCGGGGGTCTCGGCGGCGGGCGGCGCGGTCGCTGTCGATTTGACCGAGGCTCTGTCCGCCGTCTTTTCCGAGGCCTTTTCCGAGGCCAGGCCCCCCCCCGTGGCCCGCTGTCTTTCGGCCGGCGAGCGCGACAGGGCGAAGGCCAACCCCACCACCAGCGCCACGAAGGCGGCCAGACCCAGGTGCCAGCGCCGCGGGCCCGTCTCCAGCGCCGACGGTGGCAGCAGCTTTGTCGACGACGGATCGGGCAGGCCCACGTTCTGATCGCCGGCCAGCAGCCGATCCAGATCGCGCTCCAGATCGGCGATCGCCTGATAGCGCTTGCTGCGATCCTTCTCCATGGCGCGCATCACCACCGCCTCGACGGCGGTGGGAATCCCCAGCTCGGGCCGCAACCGGGAGGGCGGCGTCGCCTGGTGGGTCAGCACCTGCGAGATGATCCCCAGATAGTTGTTGGCGCGGAAGGGGACCTCGCCGGTCAGGCATTCGTACAGCAGCACGCCCAGCGCCCAGATGTCGACCCGGTGGTCCAGATCCTCCTCGCCGCGCGCCTGCTCGGGCGACATGTAAAGCGGCGTCCCCAGCAGCAGGCCGGTGTGGGTCAGGCGGTAGGTCTCGGGGCCTTCATCACCGCCCTGCTTGACCGCCTTGGAGATGCCAAAGTCGACCACCTTCACGAAGTCCTCGTCGCCGCGCTTGACCAGGTAGACGTTCTCCGGCTTCACGTCGCGGTGGAAGATTCCCTTGGCGTGCGCCGCGCCCAGCGCGCTGGCCACCTGGCGACCGATGCGCAGGCAGCGCTCGACGGGCAGCGGCGCGTCCCGCATCACCAGCTGGGCCAGCGGTTCGCCGTCGAGAAACTCCATGATGACGAACGACCGGCCGTCGTCGGTGGTGCCAAAGTCGGTGACGTCGACGATGTTCTGGTGGCCGATCGAGCTGGCCAGCCGCGCCTCTTGCAGCAGCCGGGCGACGAAGTCGCTCTTGGCGTGAAACTTCTCCAGCAGCACCTTGACGGCGATGCGCTTGCCGATGACGGTGTGCTTGGCTTCGTAGACGGCGCCCATGCCGCCTTCGCCGATGCGGCGGATGATCAGGTAACGGCCGGCCAGCGTCGAGCCCAGCAGCGGGTCGAACGACTCGGGCGTGGGCGTTCGCACCGCCGCCGCCGGGGCGACCGCGCTGGTGGGACGCGTCGGGCCCGAAACGCCGCCCTCCAAAGCCCGCGGCGCCGGGGCCGGCTCGTCACCATCCAGCGTGGCCCCGTCGAGGGCGCACACCGCCACCCCGAGGGGATAGGCGGTTTGACAGGTCGGGCAGACCGGCATCGGTCCCCAGTGTAGCAGCCGGCGCTTGACTCGGGCCCGCTCGCTTACCAAAGTGGCGCGGCCTGCCATGAAAAAAGGTTTCATCTTCGACCTCGACGGCACCCTGGCCGATACCATGCCGGCACACTTTGCCGCCTGGACCGCCATCGCCGCGCGCCATGGTCTGACCTTTCCCGAGCAGCGCTTCTATTCGCTGGGTGGCGTTCCCACCCGCAAGATCGCCGAGCTGCTGATCACCGAGGCGGGACTGACCCTGGATCCGCAGGCCATCGCCCTGGAGAAAGAACAGGCCTTCATCGACCAGCTTTCGCGCCCCGGCGTGATCCGGCCGATTCAAAAGGTCGTCGACATCGCCCGGGCCTGCCGCAGCCACGGCGCCATGGCCATCGCCTCGGGCGGCCGGCGCCACCTGGTGGAACGGACGCTGGCCCTGATCCAGATCGCCGACTGGTTCGAGGCCGTGGTCACCGCCGAGGACACCGCGCGCCACAAGCCCGAGCCGGACGTCTTTCTGGAAGCGGCCCGCCGCCTGGGCGTATCGGCGGCGGCCTGCACCGTCTACGAAGACACCGACCTGGGGCTGGAAGCGGCCCGCCGCGCCGGGATGGCCTTCGTCGACGTGCGCCCCTTGCTGCTGTGACCGGCGGCCGCTTCTGCTAGATTGCGCCCCCGAATGTGGGACACCCAGACGGTGGCCCTGGTGGCGCACAACCTTCCACCGGGCCGCGACGGTTACAGCATCATGCTGCGCGAGCTGTTCGGCGAGCTGCCAGAGAACAAGCTGGCCATGGTGGGAATCGGCGATCTGGCCACCTCCGCCAGCGCCCCCGAACGATTCCACG
>DATLVT010000977.1:0-10109 GCA_035577105.1 Polyangia bacterium | reverse complement strand
CCCCTCTGAACCTCGCCCGCCGGAAAGAGCCAGGCGCTCGTCCCCCTCTGAACCTCGCCCGCGAAGCGGGAGAGGTCGACGCCGCAGGCGGCGGGTGAGGGTCCGGATCCTGCGGCGGGCGCGACCCCTGGCCCTCACCCGCTGCCTTCGGCAGGCGGCCTCTCCCGCGGCCGCGGGAGAGGCCCGGATGGGGGGCGCGATCAAAAGGTCAAAAGCAACTTCCCCACGCCATCTTCGTAGCGGTCGATCAATGCAAACGCGGCCGCCACGTCTTCTATCGGACGTTGGTGGGTGATCAGGGGGGCGAAGAGGCGGCTTTGCTGGGCGAGGAGGTCGCGGGCGGCGGACATCTCGTCATTGGAGCGGCGGACTTGCATGATGGCCAGCTCCTTGCGGCGCCACAGGTGAACGTCGAAGCTGACCCGCAGCTCTGACGGGATGCCGGTCAGCACCACGCGGCCGCCGGGGGCAGCGGCGCGCAAGCTCTGTTCGGTGCTGTCGGTCTTGGTCGCGCAGTCGTAGACCATGCTGACGCCCAGGCCCCCGCTCTCGCGCGCGATCGTGGCGGCTGCATCGACCGCCTTGGGATCCAGCACGGCGTCGGCGCCCATGGTGGTGGCCAGCGCGCGGCGGTGGGGCAGCGGTTCGACGGCCCAGACACGGCGGACGCCCGCCGCCTTCAGCGCGGCGATGGTCAAAAGGCCGATGGGCCCCGCGCCGAAGACGGCCGCCGTCTCGCCCAGGACCGGCGCCGCCAGCTTCATCGAGTGCAGCGCGATCGACAGCGGCTCGACCAGCGCGCCCTCTGCCACCGACAGCGACGCCGGAAGCGCCAGCAGATTCGCCGCCGGCAGGTTCACCCGGTCGCGAAAGAAACCGGGATCGCCGCCGGGCGTGCTGAGAAAGCGCATCGACGTGCACAGGTTCTGGCGGCCGCGCAGGCAGTACGTGCAGTGGTAACAGAACAGCGACGGTTCGAAGGCGGCTCTGTCGCCGACGCTCCACCCGGTGACGCCGGCGCCCACCTTGGCCACCACGCCGGCCGGCTCGTGCCCCAGCACCGTCGGGTAAGCCACCGCCGTGTCGCCGATGGCGCCCTCGGCGTACGAGTGCATGTCCGAGCCACAGACGCCGACCGCTTGCACCTGCACCTGCACCTCGCCCGGCGCGGGCTCGGGCGTCTGCTCTTCGACCAGACGAAACTGACGGACCCCGACCAGCTGGGCGATGCGCATCGTCCCAGACTAGCACCGCTGGCGCCCCGGGGGACGGTCGCCGGCCCTCCCTAGCGGTCGCCCAGCATGCGGGCCACGTCGTCGGAGTATCGCTGCCCGTCGGCGCCGGCGATCACCAGCGGCGCTTCGATCACCAGCGGCCGTCGAACCGCGCGTCGTGCCTCGACCAGGACGCGCGTGGCCGGACGGCCAAGCTCGGGATGAACCAGCCGCAGCCGGGCCGGATGCAGCCCCTGCCCCTGCATCACGCCCAGCAACTCGACCAGGCGCTCGGCGGCGAAGACGGCGGCGACGCGCCCGTCCGGTCGCACCAGCCGAGCCGCGATGGCCACCCACTGCGGCAGCGTCAGCGTGATCTCGTGGTGGGCGCGGGCCCGCTCCTCGTCGGGCGAGGTGTGGCCGTCGGTCACCAGCCGAAACGGCGGGTTGGTCGCCACCAGATCGAACGATGAGGCCGGCCAGGCGGCCTCCTTGCCGCGCACGTCGCCCTCGACGATCTCCAGCCTGTCGGCGAAACCATTGCGGGCGGCGGCGGCGCGGGCCAGCGTGGCCAGGCGCGGCTGCAGCTCGACCCCGACGCCGGTGGCTGACGGATCACGGGCCATCAGCAAGAAGGCCACCGCGCCCGTGCCGCAGCCGATGTCCAGCACGCGCCCGAAGGGCGGCGCCAGGAACCCGGCCAGCAGCACGGGATCCAGGCTCGAGCGAAAACCGCGCGCCGGTTGCAGCAGGGTGATCCGCCCGCGCAACAGCGTGTCGGCCGTGAACTCGGCGCCGTCGATCCCGTCAGGCGCCAGCGACATCAGCATCGGGATCGACTCGATTCATGACAAGGCCGGTGGCCAGCTTGGGCTGAAAATAGGTCGATTTCTGGGGCAGGATCGAGCCCTCCTCGCAGGCCAGCAGGACGTCCTCGACGGGGGTGGCGTTCATGAAGAAGGCCCCCTGGGCCTGTCCCGAGGCCACGGCGCCCAGCGCCTCGGCGGTGCTGTGCGTGTAACCCAGGTACGCCTGCTTGGCCATGGCCCCGGCGTCGATCCCCAGCAGCGGCCCCAGCAGCACCCCGTGCAGCACGGTGACGTCCAGCTCGCGCAGGGCCGGCGAACCGAGCGACGACAGGTCGACGCCGTCTCTCAGCCCCAGCCACGTCGTCCAGGCCACGCCAGCGGCCCGCACGGCGAAGGTCACGCGGCGCTCGCCCTCGCGCCGCAGACGCGCTTCGATGCTGGCGACGTCGGCCTCGTCCGAATGCTGCACGTCGAACGCCGGCATCGCCCCGGCGCGCAGGGCGGCGATGTCAAAGACCGGCAGGTTGCGCACCAATCGATGCGTGGGCAGCACCAGCAGCCCGGGATCCTCGGCCCGCGCCAGGAACATCGCCCCCCAGTCGGCCGCCGATCGTCCGGGCGGGCGGCCTTTCGGGCGCAGCTCGTCGCGCAGGTTCAACATCGTCTCGTATCGGTGGTGGCCGTCGGCGATCAGGATCTGTCGGTCGCGCAGCCCGTCGACCACGGCCTTGATGCGCGCGCGATCGGTCACCATCCACAGCCGATGCCGGCACCCGTCGGAGGTGGTGGCCTCCAGCACCGGCGCGGTCGCCTCCACGGGCGACAGCGCCGCTTCGGTGGTGCCCTGCGGATCGCGGTAAAGCCCGAAGACCTGCGACAGCTGGGTGCGCGTGGCGCGCAGCAACTTGCGGCGATCTTCCTTGGGCCCTGACAACGTCTTCTCGTGCGGCATCACCACGCGGTTCTCGAACGGCTCCAGCTTGACCAGGCCGATGAACCCCTTCCGGACATAGGGCCGTCCGCCCGCCGACGGCCAGGTGAACCGCTGCTCGTACCGGTACAGCGCCGGTTCGGGATCCTTGCGGAGGATCCCCTCGGCGATCCAGGCATCCAGCAGCCCCGTGGCGTGGGCGTACCGGCTGTCCCCCTCCCCGCGCGGCAGCTCCAGGCGCACCACGTTGTGGGGATGGCGTGCCTCCAGGTCCAACCGTTCCGCCTCGGTGATGACGTCGTAGGGAGGCGCCAGGATCCGCGCGGCATCGCCGATGCAATCCAGGTTGTAACGAAGTCCGGCAAACGGAGCGATCTCGGCCATACGTCCTTCTCCTTGGTGCTGCTCTGGTGCTACTCGAGTTCCGTCTCGGCGATGGGCAGGACGCCCTTGCGCAGAATCTCCAGGCGGTTGCCCCGCACCCGGACGATCGTGCTGGGAGCGCCGCCCGCCGTGGGGCCACCGTGCAGAACGCGGCAGCGTCCCTCGAACACTTCTTCCACGGCTTCCGGCGTGGTGGCCGGCGCGCCGCCGCTGATGTTGGCGCTGGTGGCGGTGATGGGCCCGCCGAACGCCGCCACCAGCGCGCGCGCCGTCGGATGCGGCGATTCGCGCACCGCGATGAAGCCGTTGGCCACCAGCGGCGCCGGCAGCCCGCGTCGCGCCGGCAACACCAGCGTCAGCGGTCCCGGCCAGTAGCGATCCATCAGACGCTTGGCCGCGGGCGGCACGCTCTTGCACAGGGCGTTCATCATTGATTCCAGCGAATCGCCGCCGACAAGCACGGACAGCGCCTTGTCGCCCCGCCCCTTGAGCAGGCGCAGCCGCGCCAGCGCCAGCTCGTCCAGCGCATTGACCCCCAGGCCATAGAAGGTCTCCGTCGGATAGGCGACGATCTCCCCCCGCCGCAGCGCCGCCGCGGCAAAGACGATCTCTTCGGGGAACGCATGTGCCAAGGGTTCACCGGCCGCGGGGCTTGGCCTCACCGAACTGCGACTGCACCTCTTCGTCGGCCTCCAGCACCTGGCGGCGGCGGCGCTCGCGCTCGCCCGCCACGGCCTTGGCCAGCTTTGCGTCGCCGATGGCGATGATCTGGGCCGCCAGCAACCCGGCGTTCTCGGCGCCACCCACGGCCACCGTGGCCACCGGCATACCGGGCGGCATCATCACCGTCGACAACAGCGAATCAAAGCCCGACAGCGCACTGGACGCGATGGGCACGCCGATGACCGGACACACCGCGTGGGCGGCCACCACGCCCGCCAGGTGAGCCGCCCCACCGGCGCCGCAGATGAAGACCTTGACCCCGTTGGCCGTCGCTTCGCGCACGAAGGCCACCGTGTGTTCCGGCGTGCGGTGCGCGGACAGCACGCGCACCTCCACGTTCAGTCCGAACGACTGCAGAATCTTCGCAGCCGGCCGCATGGTCTCCAGATCGGATTTCGAACCCATCATGATCGCAACGTCAGTCATCGTTTTCCTCGCATCCCTATGTCCGTTCGGTGGTGCATACCCGAAAATGAGATTTGCTTGATGGCCCCATAGACCCGCGCCCGCGCCGCTGTCAGGTCGGCGCCGGAGCCGGTGACGCCCAGGACCCGTCCGCCCGCGGTCACCAGGGCGCCGCTGTCGTCGCGGCGAGTCCCGGCATGAAATGCCACCACACCTTCGCCGTGACCGCCATCGTCGGCGGTCAGAGGCAGCCCATCGATGGCGTCGCCGCTGCGCACCTTGCCGGGATAACCGGCGGCGGCCAGCACCACGCAGACGGCGGCGCCCGGACGCCAGCGCAGCGTCCCGGCCGGCAACTGCCCGTTCGCCGCGCCCAGAAGCCACGGGTAGAGATCGTCGTCGAGGCGCATCAGCACCGACTGCGTCTCCGGATCGCCGAAGCGACAATTCCATTCGATGACCATCGGCCCGCGCTGCGGCGTCAGCATCAGGCCGCCGTACAGCAGCCCCTGAAACGGCCGGCCGGCGGCGGCCAGCGCCCTCACCGTGGGCAGAAAGATCGTCTCCACGATGCGCGCCGCCAGGACGTCGTCCACCAGCGGCGACGGCGAATAGGTCCCCATGCCGCCGGTGTTCGGCCCGACGTCGCCGTCGCCCACCGCCTTGTGGTCCTCCGACGAGGCCAGCAGCTGCAGGCGTTCGCCGTCGCACAGGGCCATCATCGAGACCTCGCGGCCGGTCAGGCGCTCCTCGATCACCACGCGCGCCCCGGCTTCGCCGAAGGCGCGGTCGGCGATCAGGTGGCGGACGGCGGCCTTGGCCTCGGCGGCGCTGCCGGCCACCACCACGCCCTTGCCGGCGCACAGGCCGTCGGCCTTGACCACGACGGCACCGCGCTGCTGATCGATGAACGCCTCGGCCGCGGCGGTGTCGTCGAAGACGCCGAAGGCGGCGGTGGGGACACCGGCGCCCGCCATCAGATGCTTGGCGTAGGCCTTGGATCCCTCGATCTCGGCGGCCGCGCGCGACGGGCCAAAGAACGGCACGCCTGCCGCGCGCATGGCATCGCCCAGGCCGGCCACCAGCGCCGACTCGGGCCCGCACACCACCAGGTCGATCCCTTCGCTGACCGCCAGCGCCGTCAATTCAGCCACCGCCTCGGCGCTGATGGGCAGGCAGGTGACCTTGTCGATCTCGGCGATGCCGGGATTCCCGGGCGTCACGACGATGCGACCGACCAGCGTGCTCTGCGCCAGCTTCCAGGCCAGCGCGTGCTCGCGCCCGCCGCCACCGACAAGGAGAACGCTCGCGGGTCTGGTCGTTGCCGCGGACATGGGTGATTAGTGCTTGAAGTGCCTCTCGCCGGTCAACACCACGGCCATTCCCTGTTCGTCCGCGGCGGCCAGCACCTCGTCGTCGCGCACCGAGCCGCCCGGCTGGATCACGGCGGTGACGCCGGCCTTGGCCGCCTCGTCGACGCCGTCGCGAAACGGGAAGAACGCGTCGGAGGCCAGCACCGCCCCCTTCAGCGGGGCGCGCGCCTTGGCGATGGCGATGCGCACCGAATCGACGCGTGACATCTGGCCGGCCCCGATGCCCAGCGTGCGCCCGCCCCCGGCAAAGACGATGGCGTTCGACTTGACGTGCTTGGCGACGCGCCAGGCGAAATCCAGATCCGCCAGCTCGGCGGCGGTGGGGGCCCGCCTGGACGCCACCTTGCCGGCGGCGGCCGCCGACGTGGTGGTGTCACGCGTCTGCACCAGAAACCCGCCGGCGATGCTGCGCAGATCCAGGCCGGGCGTGGCGTCGCCGCGAAAATCGAAGGCCAGCAGGCGCAGGTTCTTCTTGGCCGCCAGCACGGTCAACGCCTCGGGCGCATAGCCGGGGGCGATCACGCACTCCAGGAACGTCTCGGCCAGCTCGCGCCCCAGCGCCGCGTCGACGGGGCGATTCACCGCCACGATGCCGCCGAAGGCCGACACCGGATCGGTCTCGCGCGCCAGACGATAGGCCGCCGCCACGCCTTCCTCGCTGACCGCCACGCCACACGGGTTGGTGTGCTTGATGATCGCGGCGGCCGGCGCGGTGAACTCTCCGCACAGGCGCATGGCCGCGTCCAGATCCAGCAGGTTGTTGTAGCTCAGCTCCTTGCCTTGCAAGATCTCGGCGCGCGCCAGCGACGGCCCGACCGCATCATTCAACGCATAGAACGCCGCCTTCTGCTGCGGGTTCTCGCCATAGCGCAAGGCGCGCACCAGCGACGCCGAGAAGGTCAAGGTGTCCGAAAAATCGGCGAGCGATGCCTCTGGCGACGCCAGCCGCCCCAGGTGCGTGGCGATGGCGCCGTCGTAGGCGGCGGTGTGCCCGAATGCCTTGCGGGCCAGGTCATAGCGAAGATCGGACGACACCTCGCCCGACGCGCGGATCTGCTCCAGCACGCGGGCGTAATCGCCCGGCTCGACCACCACCGTCACCCGTTCGTGATTCTTGGCCGCCGACCGGATCATGGCCGGGCCGCCGATGTCGATGTTCTCGATGACCTCATCGAAGGCGGCGCCGCGGGCGACGGTCTCGCGGAACGGGTACAGGTTGACGACCACCAGATCGATGGGGACGATCCCGTTCTGCTGCATCTGCTGGCGGTGCTCGGCCGTGGGGCGCCCCAGGATGCCGCCGTGGACGCGCGGGTGCAGCGTCTTGACCCGACCGTCCAGGATCTCCGGCGCGCCGGTGAACTCGCTGACCTCGCGCACCGGGACGCCGCCTTCCAGCAGCGCCTTGGCCGTGCCGCCGGTGGACAGGATCTCCACGCCTTCCTTCAGCAGGCCGCGTGCGAAATCCAGCAGCCCCGCCTTGTTCGAAACCGAGATGAGCGCCCGTGCGATTCGTGCCACGCGCGAGTTCTATCACTGTCCGTGGCGGCGAGAAGCGGAAACGTGAAGGCCGACGGTGGCCCCCGCCTCAGGCTTCCAGGCCGGCGCGTCGACGCAGATCGGCGACCTCGACGCGCGACAGATCGCGCCAGCCGCCCATGGGCAATCCCTCGAACGACAGCCCCCCCAGACGGACCCGCGAGATCTTCAGCAGCGTGTGACGGACCAGCTCGCCGGCGGCCTTCAGGGCGCGCGGTCTGGTCTCGTCGACCACCATCTCCAGCCACATGTTCTTGTCGGTGGTGGCCAGCGCGTCAATCGAGTGCGGGCGCACCGGCTTGCCCTCCCAGCGCCAGCCGCGCAGCAGGCGCGTGATCTCCTCGTCGTTCAGCTTGCCTTGCAGCTTGAGGTGGTAGGTCATGGGGATGCCGTGACCGGCCTTCGGCTTGGCCACCCGCTCGGCCAGCTCCCCGTCGTTGGTCAGCAGCACCAGTCCCTCCGCCGGAAAATCGAGGGGTGCCACCACCTGCAGCCCCGGCTCGGCGTCGCGCAGATAGCGGGCCAGCGTCGGGCGATCGCCGGTCACCTTCAGCGTCGCCAGGCAGGCGCGCGGTTTCAGCATCAGCCGGTAGATGGGGCGCTCCGGAAAGACGCGACGTCCGTCGACCTCGACCTTGTCGTCGCGCAGGTTGACCTGCGTCCCCGGCGTGGTCACCGCCACGCCGTTCACCCGCACCGAACCGGACGCGATCAATTGTTCGGCGGACCGGCGTGAGGCCACGCCCGCCTGAGCCAGAAATCTTTGCAACCGCATGTCAGGCCTCGGGCGTTTCCGGCGTCGGGGCAGCAGCGGCAGGCGACGCCTCGGCCTCGCGCACCTTGGCCGCCTCGGTCGCCGCGGCGGTGGCGCTGTCCAGCTCGGCCAGCAGGTCGTCTTCCTCGTCGGGATCGGGAGGCGGCAGCTCCGTGGGCGGCGGCATGGTCGTCCGTGCCCCGGTGGGTGCCCCGCTGGCACCGCCCGCCGCGCCGCCGCCTGTCTCCCCCTGTGCCAGGGGCGCCTCGGCGTCGACCTTGGCCATCTCGGCGGCGCCCAGCTCGTGGAATTCCCGCAGCGTGGGCAGCTCCGTCAGATCGTGCAGGCTGAAGGTGCGCAAGAACTCGGACGTGGTCCCGTAAAGGATGGGCCGCCCCACGTCCTCCTTCTTTCCGATCATGCGCACCAGGCCGCGATCCAGCAGCGTCTTCAGCACCGGACCACAATCGACGCCGCGGATCTCGTCGATCTCCGGCCGGGTGATCGGCTGGCGATAGGCGACGATGGCCAGCGTTTCCAGCATGGCCCGCGACAGGCGCGCCGGGCGGCCAGCCAGCAGCTTGCCGACCCAGTGGCCGTTTTCGGGGTGGGTGCGAAATTGCCAGCCGCCGGCCACGCCCAGCAATTGAATGCCGGTGTCTTGATGCCGGGCCTTCAGCGCCTCCAGCGCGGCGGTGAGCTTCTTTGCGTCGCGCTCGCTGACCAGCCGTTTCAGATCGCCCAGGCCCAGCGGCTTGTCCGACGCGAAGATCAGGCTCTCGATGATGTTCTCCAGGCGCAACGCCGAATCGACGGGCGGAGCGTCTTTCTCGTCGCCCTCCACCTCGGCCGACTTGGCGGCCAGGGCGGCCAGCTCGTCTACACCGGAGACCGCCGTCGGTCCATCCCACGTGTCGTCCGGAGTATCGACCGGCGGGGGAACAAGGTCGGGCGGAAACTCCTGGGTGGTTTCCACGGCGGTGCTGATGGTGACGTCGCCGTCGGCACCCACCGCCTCGACCACACCGTCGCCCAGAGCCGGCTCCGGCGACTGCGCTTCCGAGGGGACCGGCGCCTCGGGGACCTCGGTGACCTCGGTGACCTCTTCCGGCCCGTCTCCGATCGCGTCGCTCGCGGGGTCCGCCTGGGGGGCCGGAGAAGCCGCGCCGCCCTTCTTCTTACGTTTCTTCATACTTCTCCTCTGTCTGCACGTCGGCAGGCGGTTCGGCCTGCACCTCGGCTTGCGGTTCGACTTGGGTCGTCTCGGCGGCTGCCGCTGCCGTCGCCGCTGCCGCCGGCTGGGCGTCGCCTTCGGAGGCCGAGGTCACCGTAACCCGTCGGGCCTCCGCCAGCGCCGCGCCCTGGACCGCGGCGATGAACAGCGTCTCGCTGTCGGGCGAGGCCAGAACCCGGATCACCTTCAAACGGGCCAGCTCCAGGATGGCCAGCAACGTCACCACCACCTGGTTGCGCAGCTCGTCCTCTGGCAGCGACAGATCAAAGCAGGCGTCGAATCGAAACGATCCGCCGCCGGACTCGATGCGATCGATCATCTGATTGATGCGCTCGCTGATCGAGACGCGATCCACGATCACGTCGTGGGTCAGCTTTGTCCCGGCCTTTTCCAGCAGCTTGCCGAACGATTCGATCAGCTTCCAGACCGAATGCTCGGCCAGCGGGCTCTGCCCGTCGTCGTTCTCGATCTCGGCGCCGCGGCCAAAGACGTTGCGCCCCTCGATGGGCCGCCCGCCCAGCTTCTCGGCGGCGTCCTTGTACTTCTGGTACTGCAACAGGCGGCGAATCAGCTCCTCGCGCGGGTCCAGGACCTCGCCCTCCTCCTCGCTGATCACCTCCAGCGGCTCGGGCGAAGGGACCAGCTCGCGCGATTTCAGGTAGGCCAGCGTGGCGGCCATCACCAGATAATCGGCGGCGACGTCCACCGGCATCGTCTGCATCACCTCCAGGTACTCCAGGTAC
>DATLVT010000976.1:0-7778 GCA_035577105.1 Polyangia bacterium | reverse complement strand
CCACGGGGTACTCGGTGCGGCTGGCGCGGCCGCTGGTGGGAATGGGTTTGCTGGAGGCGATCCCCGAGGCGGACATCCTGGCCCACGCCGATCCCACCGACTGCAACCAGGATGGCATCAAAGGCGTTCCCAACCTGATCTTCGATCCCGAAGACGGCACCATGAAGATCGGCCGCTTTGGCTGGAAGGCATCGAAGGCCAGCGTTCGCCACCAGGCAGCGGAAGCGCTGGCGCTGGACCTGGGTGTCACCACCAGCGTCTTTCCCAGGCACGACTGCGCGGCCGGCCAGACCGCCTGCCAGGGCGCCGACAAGGCCACGCCCGAGCTGTCCGACGCCGACCTGAACTTGCTGGTCACGTACATGCGCGCCCTGGGCGTTCCGGCGCGCCGCGATCTGGCCGACCCGGCGGTGGTGCGCGGCGAAGCGCTGTTCACGCAGGTTGGTTGCGTCGGCTGTCACCAGCCGAACCAGCACACCGGCAGCGCGTCGCCGTTTCTCGAGCTGCGCAACCAGGTCATCCATCCCTATTCGGACCTCCTGCTGCACGACCTGGGCGCCGACCTGGCCGACAGCAGCCAGGGCGAGTACGCCGCCTCGTCCAGCATGTGGCGCACGCCGCCGCTGTGGGCGATCGGCCTTTGCGACGAGGTGGCGCAGGGCTATCAGAAGGATCAGACGCTGAACCCGGCCCCCGATCTGGGCCCCTGCCATTACCTGCACGACGGCCGCGCGGCGACGCTGCTGGAGGCGGTGCTGTGGCACGGGGGCGAGGCCGCCGCCGTGAAAGCGAAGGTCAAGGCGCTCTCGGCCGGTGACCGGGACGCTCTGATCGCCTTCCTCAAATCGCTCTAGTGAGGCACGAACCGCCGGCCTGGTTTACGATGGGCCATGATCGACGAGCGCTGGTGGGCGTCCGCCCTGGTGATCGCGCTGGCGGCCGTCCCCTTCGGTTGCGTGGGCAAGGCGTCGACGGGAAACGCCGGCAACGGCAGCCAGTGTCGTGTCAACTCCGAGTGCGGGCTGGGACAGACCTGCGCGTCGGGCGTGTGCGCGACCACCGGCGTGGGCAAGCCCGGTGATCGGTGCACGTCGACCAATGACTGCGTGGTCGGCCTTTACTGCGGCAGCGCCGGCCTGTGCGCGCCGGGCGGCACTCACGTCGAGGGGGATGCCTGCACCACGGACGCGGCGTGCAAGCCGCCGCTGCGCTGCAACCAGGAGGGTTTCTTCGGAACCTGCGGCGCGCCGGGGAGCGCCGACGTGGGCGCGGCCTGCCAGGCGACCAGCGACTGCGGCGGCGGCCTGTGGTGCGGCGGCGACAGGACCTGCCAGCCCCTGGCCAAGGCCTTTCCACCCTTCACCGGCGTCAACTGCGGTGACGGCGGGACGTTCCGCGTCTACTTCGAGCTGCCGCGCGCCGGACGTCCGCCCGCGGATTTCTATCGGTTGCCGTTTCCCAACGACGCGCGGGTCAGCGCCGGCAAGCTGGACCTGTCGGACTTTCCGCGTCCGGGGCCCACGTCGCTGGGGGTTGACCTGGTGCAGCTGTACGTCGATGCCTGGACGGCTGACTTCGACGGCTTCAGTGCCAACGCGCCCGTGCTGTTTCGTTTCTCCGACGAGATCGATTTTCCCACGGCGTCGGGCACCTCCGTTCTTTACGTCGATTTGACGGCGGGGCCGAACCTGGGCCAGGAGCTGGGGCGCTCCTGGGGTTTTGCCCCGTCAGCGGGAAAGTTCATCTGCCGCAACCACCTGTCCGTGACCAACACAGAGGATGCGCCGCTGCTGCCCCGGCACACCTATGCGGTCGTCTTGACCACGGGGATCAAGACGAAGGCGGGGATCGCCGCCCAGCCCGACGCCGACATGACGGTCATGCTGGCGGCGGCGGCGCCGGCCGAGGCGGCGCTGATGCCGGCCTGGAATGCCTATCAACCACTGCGCGCCTGGTTGAAGAGCAAGGGCGCCGATGCGCCGGCGGTGGCCGCGGCGGCGGTGTTCACCGTTCAGGACGCGCCCGTCCATTTTCAGCGCGTGGCCGCCAGCGTGGCCCTGCAGCCCGCCCCGGTGTTGACGGCGCTGACCCTGTGCGACGGCACTGCCCGATCGCCTTGCGACGACGGGACGCCGGCACGGGCCTGTCCGGCGACAGTGGATCCGGCGTTTCAGGAGATCCACGGCAAGGTGCGCCTGCCCATCTTTCAAAAGGGGATGGAGCCCTACGAGACACCGGCGCAGGGCGGGGGCATCGCCGAGTCAGCCGATGGGACGGTCACGCCGGTCGGGACCGAGGACGTTTGCTTTGCCTTGACAGTTCCACGATCAGCCACGATGCCGGCGGCGGGCTGGCCGCTGACCGTCCACCACCACGGCACGGGCGGTTCATTCCGGTCGGCGATCAGCGACGGGATCGCCGGCAAGCGGGCGGCCGGTGCCCAGGCGGGCGCCACGTTCTGCTTCGACGCTGTCGAACACGGTACCCGGCGGGGCGCTTCGACGAAGAAGTCGGACGACCTGGTGTTCAACCTGCTGAACCCGCGCGCGGCGCGAGACAATGTCCTGCAAGGGGCGGCGGACATCCTGCAGGCCTTTCGCGTGGCCGGCCTGTCCGTCGATGCGGCGGCCTCGCCGACCAGGGTCGCCATCAAGTTCGACGCCGCCGCGCTGTCGTTCTTCGGTCATTCGCAGGGCAGCACGTCGGGGACGCTGGCCGTGGCTTTTTCGGCGGCGGCGCCGGCGGTGGTGTTTTCGGGGGCGGGCGCTCACCTGACCCAGTCGCTGTTACACAAGACCAGCCCGGTGGATCTCGGCGCCGCGCTGACGACGCTGATCGGCGAGCCGCTGGACGCGGCCCACCCGGTGATGGTGCTCTTGCAAAGCTTCCTTGATCGGTCGGATCCCCTGAACTTCAACCCGTTGATTGTCCGACGCCCGCCGACCGGCATCGCGTCGAAGCACGTCTTCATGAGCTGGGGCACCGACGATACGTACACGCCGCAAGAGACGCTGACCGCCAGCGCGCTGTCGCTGGGGATCCCGCCCGTCAATCCTGTGTTGCAATCGTTCGACGTCGCTGCCATCGCCCGCCCGGTGTCGGCGAACTTCGATGCCGGCGACGCCAGGAAGCGGACCGCGGCGGCCTTTCAATATCACCCGGCCACCGGCGCCAGCGCGTACGACGGGCATTTTGTGGCCCTGCGCAACGACAGCGCCGTGGCCGACTGGTCGGCGTTCCTGTCGTCCTGGCTGGCCACCGGAACGCCGGTCGTGCCGTGAGGTCTATCCAGGCGCTGAGACTATTCCGATGATGCGGCCCGGTTTGTAGATGAACTTCTTGATGGCCCGCCCCTCCAGGTGCTTGGCCACGTTGGCCACGCCCAGGGCGGCGGCGCGCGCTTCGTCCTCGCTGGCGTCGCGGGCCAGCTCGACGCTGCCGCGCACTTTGCCGTCGACCTGCACGCCCAGGGTGACGGTCGCGTCCTGGGTCAGCGCCTCGTCGTAGGTCGGCCACGCCGCCTGGATCAGAAAGCCGGGCTGCCCCATTTTCTCCCAGGCTTCGTCGCCGACGTGGGGCGCGTACGGGCCCACCAGCTTGATCAGCGTCAAGACATCCTCGCGCGTGGCGCCGCCCGCGATCAGCTCGTTCAGGTACTCCATCATCGCCGCCACGGCGGTGTTGAACTGCATCCGTTCCAGGTCGACGGTGACGCGCTTGATGGTCTTGTGGCGCAGGCTGAGGTGCCGGTCCTCGCCGGGCGCGGTGGCGGGATCCCAGGCCTCGACCAGGCGCCAGACGCGTTTGAGGAAACGGTTGACGCCTTCGATGGCCCGCGGGTCCCAGGGCTTGGGCAGCTCGAACTCACCCATGAACATCTCGTAAAGGCGCATCACGTCCGCGCCGTATTCGCTGATGACGTCGTCGGGGTTGACGCCGTTCATCTTCGACTTGGCCATCTTCTCGACGGTGATCTTCAGCGGCTCGCCTGTCTCGCGCAGGAACGCCTTCTCGCCGCGGAACTCCACCTCGGACGGTTCGTGATAGCGGCCGAGGGCGTCCTGGTACGAATAGGCAAGCACCGTGCCCTGGTGGCGCAGCTTCTTGAACGGCTCCTTGGTGCTGACCAGGCCCATGTCGAAGAGGACCTTGTGCCAGAAGCGGGCGTACAGCAGGTGCAAGACGGCGTGCTCGGCGCCGCCCACGTAAAGGTCGACGGCCATCCACTGCTTCTCTTTGCTGGGATCCCACGCCGCCCGGTCGTTGTGTGGATCCAGAAAGCGCAGGTAGTACCAGCACGACCCCGCCCACTGCGGCATGGTGTTGGTCTCGCGCTTGGCCGGGCCGCCGCAGGTGGGGCAGGTGGTGTTCACCCATTCGTCGATGGCGGCCAGCGGCGATTCGCCGGTGCCGGTCGGCGCGTACCGTTCCACGTCGGGCAGGCGCACCGGCAGCTGGGACTCCGGGACCGCCACCGTGCCGTGCGCCGGGCAATGCACCAGCGGGATCGGCTCGCCCCAGTAACGCTGCCGCGAGAAGACCCAGTCGCGCAGGCGATAGCTGACGGTGCCCTTGCCGACGCCGCGCGTTTCCAGATCGGCGATGATCTTTTTCTTGGCGTCGGCCGTGGGCAGCCCGTCCAGCGGACCGGAGTTGACGGCGATCCCGTCGCCCACAAATGCCGCGTCTGGATCGGGTGTCGCGCCGGCCGGTTGCACCACTTCGGACCGCACCACTTGAACGATGGGCAGGCCGAACTTGCGGGCGAAAGCAAAGTCGCGTTCGTCGTGGGCCGGCACCGCCATGATGGCGCCGGTGCCGTAACTGGCCAGCACGTAATCGGCGATCCAGATGGGGATCTCCTTGCCGTTGACCGGGTTGACGGCGGTGGCGCCGGTGAAGACGCCGGTCTTATCTTTGGCCAGATCGGTGCGTTCCAGGTCGCTCTTGTATCGGGCCTCGGTCTGGTACGCGGCCACGGCCGCCTTCTGGGCGGGGGCGGTCAGCTCGTCGACCAGCGGGTGCTCCGGCGACAGCACCATGTACGTCGCGCCAAACAGCGTGTCGGGGCGCGTGGTGAAGACGCGGAGCTCGCGACCGGCCACCGGTGCGGCGGTGCGAAAGACCACCTCGGCCCCTTCGCTGCGGCCGATCCAGTTGCGCTGCATGGCCAGCGTTGATTCGGGCCAGTCGACCTCGCCGAGATCGTGCAGCAGCCGGTCGGCATAGCGGGTGATGCGCAGCAGCCACTGCCGCATGTCTTTTCGTTCGACGGCGGACCCGCAGCGTTCGCAGCGCCCCTGGCTGACCTCCTCGTTGGCCAGGCCCGTCTTGCAGGACGGACACCAGTTGATGGGGATGACCCCTTCATAGGCCAGGTCGCGCTTGTAGAGCTGCAGGAAGATCCACTGCGTCCAGCGCACATACGCCGGATCGGTGGTGTTGATCTCGCGGTCCCAGTCATAGGCGAAACCGACGGCGTCGATCTGGCGGTGAAAGTTGGCGATCGACTGCTCGGTGGTCACCCGCGGATGAATGCCGTGCTTGATGGCGTAGTTTTCGGCGGGTAGACCGAAGGCGTCCCAACCCATCGGGTGCAGGACGTTCCACCCCTGCATCCGCTTCCAGCGCGTGATGATGTCGGTGGCGGTGTAGCCTTCGCAGTGGCCGACGTGCAGGCCAGCGCCGGAAGGATAGGGGAACATGTCCAGCGCATAGAACTTCGGGCGGGCGGGATCGTTCGGCGTCTTGTGCAGGCCGGCGTCCTTCCAGCGCGCCTGCCATTTTGGTTCGACCGTGCGGTGTTCGTAAGGCATGAACCCGACATTGTACACCGCGGGCGGCACCGCGACCGCGCCGCGTCGTCGGGCTCAGCGCCCGGCGACGGAGTGGCCGCCGTCGCTGGCTCGGGTGCCAGCGTCGGCCTCGGGAACCTGCAGGGGTGGCATCGGCAGCGGCAGCCCCAGCATCTCGCGACGCTGCCGGTACAGCGGCTCGCCGTACAGCAGCTCGGACAGACAGACGTGGTAGGGCAGAAAGAAGGACTGGCGGTTGATGATCATCTCGGCGTCTCGTTCGGTGACGACGCGGCGCACGCCGGCTTTCTCCGCCCAGTAGACCTCCAGCTCGATCTTCTTGGCCGACGCGACCGGCTCGGGCAGCCGTTTCCAGTTCTCGTTCAAGATCCGCCGCAGATGACGCAGCTGAAATTCGCCGCTGAAGGCAATAAGCGCCTTGCCTCCCCGCACGGGCCGCTTAGCATCGTTCTCCAGCTCGACGGCGCTGACCTGGAGCGGCGGTTTTGCCGCCTTGGCCTCTATGGCATCGAAGTAGCTCTGGAGGTTGCACATGTCATCAAATCCGACTTGCCCGGGCGGAATCGCGCTGAGGTCGCGCTGGATTCCGACGCCGCAGGCCAGGAGGGCTATCCCGGAAGCAACAGCCAGTACCAGGACCGGTCGGCGAAACGGGCGGCTGTTCATCGGGCTTTCATAAATTACGGAAGGAGGACCGACCTGTAAACAAATTGCCGGATTCTGGGAGCCGTTTGGAGCCTCACAGTTTATCTTGCAAAATGGCGCATCCTGGACAAGGTTAACGCCTAAACCACACTGTGATCTCTATCTGGGCATGAACGCTGACCTGATTGTAAATTCCCCCAACACTCGATCACGGTCGGCGGTTTGCCTAGTAGCACCGATCCGTGTTCATAACATTTGCAACACCCGTGGGGCGGCCGGATTGTGGCCGACCTTGCGGAAATAAGGGAGCCATGAAAACGCTGCGCCACCCACCGTCCCGGGAGCTTTGGAAGTTTTGTATGGAGCGCCTTCGGGAGCTCCGTGGCATCGACACACGCGAGCGTGACCTGGCCAATATTCTTGGCTTCGAGCATTCGCGAGCGGTCCGGTGGAAAGAAGGCCAGATGTACGTCGACCGGGCGGAATATCTGGTGCGTCTGGCCGATGCGCTGGACGTCGACACGATGATGCTGATCGCGCTGGCCTGCGGGACCCTGACGTCGGAGCAGGCGCATCGCCAGCTGAGCCGGACGGGGCGCACCGACGACGTTTCACGCAAGCGCAAGAGCGGCGGCGGTGGCACCGCGCTGCCCAAGCTGGAGGCGGCCGACATCACCGCCGACGCCGCCCAGTTCGCCGTCGACGCGACCCGGGTCGAGACCGCCACCCGGGGGCTGGTCCTGCTCATCTCGACCGGCGGCGAGGGTCGCCCGGATCTGACGACCGTGCTGGCTCGCCACGCCGATCTGGGCGGGCTGGTGGCGACCAATATCGCGACGGGGTTGATGCTGGCCGAGCGATATCGGCCAGAGTTGATCTTCTTCGACCTGGCCGTGGCCGGGGCGAACGCCTTCGAGTCCTGCCGGGTGTTGTCGGGGCTGACCAGCCGGTCGCAGCGGCGGTGCCGCGTGGTGGCCGGGACCTCGGTCATGACCGACACCATCGAGAAGCCGGCGCTGATGGCCGGGGCGGCCAACGTGACGTTGTTCCCGTTCGCCGCTGGGCTGTATCAGAGCGAGCTCGATCGCCTGGAAGAGAGACTGGGGCCGCGGAAAGTCGCGCGTCGCTAACTCCCGCTCGCTACGCTCGCTGCGCGGAAGGGGGCTGCTGCTGTGTCTTGCCGCGTCCGCCTCCTCCGCGTGGGCGGGTCCTGTCGCTGCAGGAAACCTTCCCCATCGGGCCGGTCCGCCGGGGCCGCGTTCGAGATTCTAGACAACGCGAGTTGTGTATCCGAAGCGCAGAGGGACAACGGCCCCG
>DATLVT010000975.1:0-18212 GCA_035577105.1 Polyangia bacterium | reverse complement strand
GGGCGACCACGCGACGGCCGCCCAGAAGGCCGCCGAGGCCAACCAGCACGCCCAGACGGCCGCCCAGGCCGCCAAGGCCGCCCGGACGCCCCCTCCATGGCCGCAAGTGCTGCCCGCCGACCTGCCGGCGTTCCCAGGGCCCGGCTGGCACCCTGCCAGCCCCGTGACGAGCGCCATGGTGTCGCGAGCCTGGCAGCTGCTCGCGCAGCTCTGGGACCACGGCGAGGGCACCTGGAAGGCGGAGAAGACCGGCGATCGCTGGGTCGTGTACAAGGCCGCCCAGACCAGCCCCGGAAAGAAGGGCGTCGTCGCGTACACCACGCCGCAGGCGGCGAGCTCGAGCTCGAGCGCCGACAACGCGCCGCAGGCCATGGCGCCGCAAGCGCCGCCGGTACCGGGCCAGCCGAGCCAGATCGTTCCGGCGAGCACGCACGCGCCGAGCTCAGGCCTGCCGACACTGCGGCCGCCGCCGGCGGCGCCGGCGCGAGGCCCGGCGGTCATCGCCCTACAGCAACGGCTCGGCGTGCCGCAAACCGGCACCTACGACGGCACGACGATCGCGGCGGTGCACGCCTTCCAGCTGCAGCACCCGGCAACCGGCGGCTCGCACGGCCCGGACAACATCGTCGGGGATAAAATGTGGGCGGCGCTCGGTCTCGGCGCTGGCCAGCGGGCAGCATGAATGCAAATCGTCCCTGCAGTCACTACGCCGATCACCGCCGAGCAGGCGCGCGTCCTGCTTGTCGCGGCGATGCCCGGCATTGACCGCAACACCGGGACGTTGCTCCACGCGCTCGTGTGGCTCGAGACGGCTCGCGGCCAGCTGCAGAACGGCAACGCCGGCAACATCACTGCCAGCGACAAGTGGGGCGGCAGCGCGTGGCGCCCGCCCTGGTACACGGTGGACGCGAGCTCGCCCGCGCACATGCTCGAGCTCCACGCCCAGATGCTGAAGGGCAAGGCGCCGAGCGCGTTTCGCGCGTACGGCTCCGCCCTTGAAGGCTTCCAGGATTTCGCACGAGTACTCCGCGCGCAGTTCGCGCCGGTGCTCACGGCCGCGGCCACCGGCGACGCCGGCGCGTTCGTGCACGCCTTGCATGATACCGGCTACTCCGACGGCTACACACAAGCCGTCGTGCCGCACATGACGAGCCTGCAGCACGAGCTAGCGCCGCTCTGGCAAAGCTTCCCGCCGCCCGCCGGCGGCGCCGGCGCCGGCGCGTTTGCATTTCTGAAGGAGGTTGGTGTTGAGGTCGCGGTCGCAATCGTCGCAACGGTCGTCCTCAGCCACATCAACAAACCGAAACCGAAGCGACGGAGGCGCCGCCTTGCAGCAGAACGTCACTAACCCGCTCACGCCCGGCGTGTATCGGATCGATCTGCCGTGCAAGCTCGCGCCGGTGTTCGGCAACTGGCGCCGCGCGCAAAAGGGCAAGGTGCAGCTGCTCGAGCTCGAGAACGGCCCGCCCGCGCAAGGCTCTGTCGGTGGCGAGCCGACGGCGCGCGTGTCGTTCGTGGTCTTCAAGCCGCCCGGCGCCTTCCCGTTCGGTCGCCTCGGCAAGCCCGTCGCCGGCCAGCTCGTGGGCGAGGCGCCCGGCTGGGCTGACGTGCTGAGCTTCGTCCTCGCGCCCCTCGGCGCGGCTGACGCGGCGCTTGGCGAGAAAATGGGCGAGTTCCTGGCGGCGCACACGACGCCCGAATTTGCGGGCCTTCACGAAGCCGTGGTGATCGTTCAGGCCAACATGGGCGTAATTCGCGCCCAGATCGAAATGGTGCGCAACGGCGCCCCCAACGGCCCGGCGGTGCTGCACAACGCGGCAACGCTCGTCGCCCAGTCGATTGAGCTGCTCGTCCAGCGCGCCGGCGCCATCCCTGGCGCGTTTCCGCGCGTGGTCATCAACGAGGCCCTGGCGAAGCTGAACGAGCTCGCAGACGCCATCGCCGCGGCGCCCGGGCGGGCTTTGCACGCCATCACCAAGTTTCCGGGCCAGGTTTGGGACAACTGGCTTAAACCTTTTGTACTGCCAGCGGAAATCGGCCTCGCGGGCGTCGGCCTGCTGCTACTCGGTGGGTATCTTGCCTACAGCGAGGGCGGCAAGGTGACGCCGACCACCAAAAATCTGATGCTTGCCGGCGGCGCGATCGCGGTGCTCGGCGGTGCCACGCTCGCAACCAACATCGCCGACGTTTTGCCGAAAGGACCCTCGAAATGACCAACTGCGAAGCCCCCAAGTGTGAACAAACGGCCGTGTACGAAATCCGCGTGCCCCACACCAACAAGCCTTTCCGGCTCTGCCTGAAGCACGGCAGCGAGAAAAAACTCGAGCTGGACGCGGGGCTCGTGACCTACCAGACCATCTCGATCGGGCCGCGACCGATCAGCGACTCCGAAGCGCTGGCCATGCTGCGCGCAGCTGCGCAGGAACACCTGACGGGGCCGGAGCTGGCCTCGACGCAGTCGACCTTGCGCGCAGCCGACGAGCTCAACACGCGCCTGAGCTCGTCGCCGATGGCGGCGGAGCTCGAGCAAGCCCACGCCGATCTGAAGCATGCGAACGCCGACCGCCTTTCGCTGCGCAACACGCTCGACCGCGTGTCGATGGATCGCAACGAAGCACTCGGCAAGCTCAGCGCCAGCGAACGCGAGCGGGTGCGGCTAGCCGACCTTCTGATGGTCGCGAACGAGCGCCTCAAGCGTCTCGAGGTCCAGCCGCTGACCCGCGTGGAGGGAAGTCCCGACGCGAACAGCCCAGCGGCGAAACTTGGGGGCGATGCGCCTGCAAAACCCAATGTCCTCGGCGCACCACTGCAGGGCGGTGACGTGGTCGGAAATAACCCGCCGGCAAAGCCGGCCGTCTGACGTCTTGAAATCGTTCTCGGCGCCGGCGTCGTCGTAGACCCACTGCACCACCTCGCGGGCCACCGCGTAACAACCGAAGCCGCCGGCGTCGATGGTTTCGATCTTCCCGCCGCTCGGCGCTCGGTCCTGCACGGCAACGGCGCCGCGCACGATGTTGACCGTCGGCGCGATGATCGAAGTGGCGACGCTGTTCCGCTGCAGGCAAGGCACGATGACTAGGCAGGGCTCCGCTCGAGCCTGCGAGACGGCCGCGGCAACAGCGTCGCGGCTCACCCGCACGTCGTCGTCGCAGGCCAGCCACACGTCAGCGCCGCTGGCCAAGAAGTCGCAAGCCGCCGTCGACCGCGCCAGGCCGATGATCGTTGCGCCGGCGGTGACGTGCACCTGAGCTTCCTCGAGACTCGAGGCGTGCGCGATGGTGTGGGACACCGGCATACCCGGCTCTTCGTCGTTTTCGAGGTCCGCCGCCTGCACTTGGCGCATGAGCTCTCGCGCCGCGAAGGCGTAACCGAGCTTTTTCGAGGCGGCGTAGAGCATCGTGGAGACAAACAGCTTGGCCATGGGGTAGCGTAGGTCCCATGGCCGGACTTCTTCAAGCTGTTAAGGGGAATGTTGGGACGTTCGTGTCGCTGATCCGCGAGGACGGCCAGGCCGAAGACTGCGAGCTCGTGGCGCCCGGCGGGCCCGGCGGCAGCTTCGACCCGATCCAGAAAACGCTCTGGCTCGACCCGGCGGCGGCGCCGACGACGCCCAACGGTTCGATCGCGGCTCCGTTCACGACGCTGGCAGCCACGCTGGCAGCCATTCAGGCGGACGCAACGACCGGCTGGCAGGTGATGCTCCCTCCGGCGACGGTCGCCTTCGGAACGCAAGAGACGCCCCTGGTGGGCGTCCAGACGCTGGTCCTGCAAGGCGTCGACCGCACCCTTTCGTCAATTGGCAACTTCGCCCCCTGCGAGCTCGACGATCCGCCACCGCGCTACATGTACCGCGATCTGAACGTCGGAACGCTGCACTACCGCGACAACGCCTCGACCTGGCCGCGGCAGCTCTTCGAAAACGTCGACATCACAACATCGCTCACGCTCGACGTCGGCCCGAGCTGGACTGAGTTTGTTTTCGATAACTGCAACGTCCAGAGCGTGTCGGCTGGCTCCGTCACCGCCGCCCTGTCCTTCCGTAACTGCCTGGTCGGCGGCGTCGTCTCGGCGGGCCTGTGTGCGTTTCACTCGTGCACCATCGCCGCCGGCACGACGCACGAGTACGACACGGACGCGCGCTTTTTCGACTGCACGTTCGGCGCCGGCGTCAACATCATCACGCCCATCCGCGCCGACAGCGCTAGCGAGATTTCACTGCTCGGCAACGGTGGAACCTGCGTCGAAATCACCTCGCTCGACGGCGACGGCGCCGCAACGCCGCTGCCGGACGGCACCACGCCCCCAGACATCACGTTTGCCACGGTCATCACGCGCGCCTACCTCGAGGCGACGACGCTGACCGGCAACAGTACGCAGAAATTCGACATCAGCGGCGGCGTGGCGCTCCAAACGTTCACGATCGACAACTACAACACCACCGGGTTCACCAAGACGATTCAGGACCCGAGCGCCGTCTCCCTTGCCGTGCTCGGCACCGCCCGCCGGCGCTATGTCTTCCAGATCGATTCGACCGGTTCGGGCATCTCGCTAATCAGCGTCACCAACGTCGACGCATGAACCGCGTCCTGGTCGTTCGCTCGTCCAACCGGCCTATCCCTCTGGAGTGCGCCGCTAGCGTGCACGCGCTCGAGGCCGCCGGCGCCGGCGTCGTCGACCAGACCGGCTCGGCCGAGGTCAGCCTTGCCCGGAACCTGGCGCTCTCGCGCGCCCTCGACGTCTTGCGTAAGCCCGAGGCCCGGCCGTTCGACGTCGTCTTGATGGTCGACGACGATATGGTGTTTGCGATGCGCGCGGCCGAGCTCGTGGTTGCTCACGCCCGCGCGACCGGCCTGCCGGCGTCAGCCTGCTACGCGCTCGCGAACGGCAGCATCCCTTTCGAGCGCCTGCCGGGCGGGCGCTTCATGGGCGGGCTTGGCTTCGTGGCGGTGCCTGTCGCCGTGCTGGCGAGCCTGGCCACGCGCTCGAGCGTCGTCACGACCGACAGCGGCGAGGCGTTCTGGGAGTTCACGTCGAGCGCCAGCGAGGCGCGCGAGGACGGCACGCGCCGCTGGCTGCCGGAGGACTTCCGGCTTACCCGCGAGCTCGGCGGCGTCGATTTGTTGCCCATCGCCATCGGCCACCTGAAGGCCAAGGTGGTGATGCCTGACCGCGCGACTTTCGAGGCTCTGACCGGGGTGCCCTCGTGAGCGGCCTGCTTCAGTCGGTCGAGAGCGCCGTCGGCTCGTTCGTTTCGCTCATCCGCGAGGACGGGCAGCCTGAGGAGTGCGAGGTTGTGGCGCCGAGCTCGGGCAGCGGCGCGCTGGCTCAAGCGTATCTGTCGCTCGTAACCGCGGGCCTGGTCGCGACGCCGGGCCTTGCTGCCGATAGCAAAATCTTCACTGCCTGCGTCGCGCTGGCGACGGACTTCCAGCTCGCGGACCCGGCCGGCCTGTGGACCCTCGGCCCTAACGGCGTGCTGACGCTGGGCGGTACCGCCGCGCGGCTCGTCAGCGCCTGCTGCAGCCTCTCCATCGAGGTTCAGCCGTTCACCCTGCTGGTGTACGAAGCCGCGGCGCTCGCCCTGAACGGCGACCTCCTAGGCCTGAGCTTGGTCGACCCCGCCGGCGTCGTGGCAGGCCGCGCGCTGCAGACGGTGATACCTGGCCCCGCCGGCGCCAACCCGCAGGAGATGTGCCTGAGCACAAATCGGCAGATGACGATGGTCCCGGGCGACACGCTGCAGCCGGTCTTTTGCAATTTGTCGGACTTCAACATCAGCGACATTCTGCTAGACGGCTTCGGGCTGAGTCTCTTCGCGACGCCCGCCTAGCCTGGCTTCGTCAGCAAAGCAACGAACACCACCGCAGCAAAGAAGATCACGATCGCACCGCCGCGAACGTGACCGGGTGCAGCGCGCTAAAGCTGACGCCGTGCTGGCACAGCCGGCAGCGCGCCTGCCCGGGCCCGACCTCGACGTAGAAGTGTTTGCAGCGCAGCGCCTCGGCCACCTCGCGGGCCCGCTGCATGCGAGCGGCCTCCTCGCGTCGCAACGCGCCCTCGACGAGCTCGGCGGCGGCCTGGCGCTGCCAGTAGGACTGCGAGCGCTGGCCGTACCGCACCGGCGAGCTCGAGCGCCTCGGCACCGCCGGCGCCGGCGCCGGCGTCGGCGCGGTGTCGACCAGGGCGAGCCGCTCGAGCTCCTCGTCGACCTCTTCGATCGGAAACCACTCCCACGGCGCTACGCGCTCGATGGGCGGGTTCATGAGAGCGACCAAGCTCGGCGCAGCGCGAACGCCATCAGCTCGCCGGCGGCAATCTGCTGCGCGCAGATCGCACACGTGACGAAGGCAAAGCCGGCCCGGAACCAGCACCGCGCGACCGCGCGGCCGCGCGAGCAGCATTCGCACGCCGGCGCGAGCCGGCCCCACGCGAACACCGCCGGCGGAAGCGGCTCGAGTAGGAGCGCGGTGTTTGTGGCGTCGGCGCTCACGGCCCGTGCACCGCGATCAGGTAGGCCCAGGCCGCCGAGCACCACGGGCAGAGCGGGCCGCTGTAGCCGTCCTGCCACCGGTGCACGCAAGCCGGATCGGAGTGCTGGGGCTTGCAGGCTGGAACCAGCAGCGACCCAACGGAGCCGCGGCCGCTGTCGAGCGGTCCCCGAATGATGGTCGGGTAATACGGCCTGCCGGGCTCGAGCTCGCCCCACGGCGATCGGCTCACGTGCCGAGCTCCCGATGCTGCTCGCAGCGCTCGAACACGCAGACGTGCGTTTTCTTGCCGCTCTTTTTGGTCCAGGTGATGCACTCCGGGTGATCGCAGTCGTCGCCGCAGCCGGGGCAAGGCTCGTGGTGGCAGACGGAGCAGAGCGCGGCCATGCACTGTTCGCACTCGGTGAGCGTCTCGCGCTCCTCGTCGGTCAGCGGCCGGCTCACGGCCGCGGCCCCTTGAAGTCGCGCACCAGCCCGCCGAGCTCGAGCATGCAGCGGTAACAAAGGATCAGCTCGAACAGCTCGGCGGCCTCGACGGTGCAGACGCCGGCGCCGGCGGCGGCCGCGTGGCGCTCGAGCTCCTCGAGCTCGGCCACCGTGAGCGGTTTGCGCTGCTCGTTGCTCATACGCGGCTCGGCACGCGGTTACGCCACCACGACAGAAAGCAACGGAGCTCGGCGAGCTCGCGCTGCGTCAGCGGCTCTTGACCCAGGTTCTCGGCACTCTCAGCCGCCAGGGTCGCGAGCGCCACGCGCTCGAGCGCGGTCAGGTCCCTCGGGATCGACGGGTCTTCGATCGGCGGGCCCGGCAGCGGCGGAGGAAGATCATGCGCTCGGCCCGGTAGGGCTTCTGGATCTGCCGGCGGAGGCGCGTCGACAAGCGCCAGCCTGACGCCCTGCTGCTTCCTGATCTCGCCCGCGTGCTTGACGCACACCAATTCCGCCGCTGCGCCGTTGCGGAAGGCTCGGAACAGCGCAGGGCGCCCGCACTGGCAGTATTGCGTCACGTGTCCTCCATGGCCGCGAGCAGCTCCGCGTCCGACAGGGCCGACACAGCGAGCTCGAGCGCCTGGCCGAGCGTGTCGCCGCGGCAAATCTCGTGCATGCCCGCGAACACGTACACGCAGCCAGGCTCAAAAATCAGCTCGAGCTTCGGGGCGAAGTAGTGGACCGCCAGCACGCGCAACGCGCACTCGCCCCACGAGAGCAGGCTGCGCGCCTCCGTGGCCCGAAGGGCAAGCAGCTTGCGGCGGTTCATCGGTTGCCCCACCAGAGCCCGGCGAAAAACGCCGAGCTTCCGATCACCGAACCGAACAGCGAGCTCAGCTCCGGTCGCAGGTTGAGCAGGCCGCACACCAGGCCCCAAGCGAGGCTAGCCACGAGCGCGGCGACGAAGCCCGCCCGAAACTTCACTTGCCGGCAGCCTTCGCGAGCCGGGCCGCTTGCCACTGCTCGAGCCTCTCACGCTCGCGCAGCGACATCGCCACGAGCTCGAGCGGCTTGGCGCGGTCGGGGTTGGTCATCGCCTTGGCGTGCACCCAGCAGAGCTGCGGGAGGCCTTCGGGCTCGATCGCGACCTCTGGGCAACGCTGGCCCGGCCGAGGTGCTGCCGACGAGCCGCCGTGAGTCGTCAGGATCGCGCGACAGGTCGGCTCCTTCATGCTCGTTTTCCTTCTGGCCGGTCCGGCCGGTGAACGCTCGAGACGGTGTAGCGAAGCGGTTCGGCGCGCGTCAGCTGCATGGCGTCGCGGCGCGAGTAGTCCGGCTTGAGCTTGGGCGCGTGCCGGTGCGCCAGCCTGTCGCCGCGCGTGTCGCAAGGCGTCCAGCCGTAGGCGTGCAGCCAGCGGAGCTCAGCCCGGGCGAGCTCGCGATCGGCTTCTTGCTGGTCGCGCGTCACTTCTCGACCCCCGGATCGGGAGGCCCGTCGCCAGCCTGGCACCCGAACGGCCGAAGCTGCCCGGTGAAGCCAACGATTTTGACCGTGAGCATCGCGCCGGGCCGCAGCGTCTCGAGTAGCAGCGGGCCGACCTTCCAGCCCTCGTCCGGAGACGAGAGGAGCGCGCCGGCGCGGTGAAACTGCGCAATGCCCTGAACCGGCGTTGACTGCCCGTCGATGAACGCCAGTTGCTCGGACAGGCCGACCAGCACCGACTGCAGATCGCCCACGAGCGGCGCGAGCAGCTCGAAGCCTTCCACGCGCGTCGGCAGCTGGAACACCCAGCGCATCACCTCGGCCGACTGCCACTCTGCGATCAGCATCCGAACGGGGTTCAGCATCTCGGCGCGCGGCAAGCCGAGGATCATGCCGCGCGGGCGGGGCGTGTGCTTGTGCGTCACTTGGGCAGCTCCACCTTGCCGGTGCGAATCGCGCAGAGCCAGCACAGCTGCACGCGGCCGCCTCGGCCTGGTGCTCCCTTCGCAAGGAAGCTCGCCGGCGACGGACAGCCCTCCGTGTCGCACAGCCGGGCGCGCGTGAAGCGCTTGCGCGGGCCTCGCAGCGCTCTCATTTGCGCGCCGCTCCCTCGTCGCAGACGCGCTCCCAGAACGCGAACAGCCGATCGTGGTGCTCGCAGGCGGGGCACAGCGGGCCCGAGCGGCCGCCGGCACGCATCGAGTTGCAGTAGAGCTTACAGAGCCGCAGCGGCTTCTCCGTGGGCGCCAGACGCGCGACGACCATCGCCCCCAGGTTCATCAGGCCCCCGCCTCTTGACGCCCGCCGCACATCACGCGGATTCGCTCACCCGGGTTCCAGCTCTTCCCGAAGCCAATCGGCGACGACCAGCCAAGCAGGTTCGGGCCGTGAAAAATCCGCACGTCGCCGAGGCGCGACAGGTCGGCGAGCACGACGATCTGAAAGCTCTGGACCGGAAACATCGCCTCGAGCTCGATCGTCTCGGTGTTCGCGCCAATGAGTCGGCTTTTGGAGTCGACGATCGCGAGCGGCTCGGGCTCGTCGCTGCGCTCGCCGAACGCGATCACCGTGACGAGCGTACGCCGCTCGATAACGGCCGCCGCGAGCTCGTGCGAGTAGCGGCCGAGCTCTTGAAGCCGCGCGCTGATGTTGGCCAGGTCGTCAACGGGCACGAGCCGCAGGCCCGCCTGGTAGAGCGCCGATCGGAGGCGTTCACGGATCACCGCGGCCGCCAATCGAGCGACTCTGGCTCATCGTCCACCGCGTACGCGCGAGGCGGCGGCCCTCGGCGCCCGCAGTTCGAGCACCAGTCACCTACGCGCAGCGGCTCGAGCCGAACCGCGCAGATCGCGCACACCTCTTGCGCGCAACGGCTGCAGAGCGTGGCGCCGGCGTTGGCCCAGATGCAGCCACCCGGGCAGGCTTCCTCGTCGGTGCACCCGCAGACCTGACACTGCCCGCTCAGAGCGGAAACGGTGGGGTCAAGGTCAAAAGTGAGGGGCATCGGAAAAAGTGCCGCCCGCCCAAGGAGCAGGGGGGGGACTGCTGGTTCGACGGACGGCGGTCCAAAAGTATGCTTTCGGACTATCCCCCGTCAAGCGCAAAAGGTGAAGCTTTCAGCCGGGGTTTTTGGGGGGTGGTTTTTTGCCACTTTTGGACCGGGCCCGAAGCAGCTCGAGCTGACGACGGGTCCAACCACTCAGCGACCGGCCATCGGCCTCGGCTTGCTCGCTCGCCCACTTCCACAGCTCCTCACCTACATCCGCCTGGATTGTCCACTGCCTCGACATGCTGTACCATACCATGGTCCGTAAGGATGCCGGATGAAGCCGGCACCGACCGACCCGCCCGGGCTTCAGAGTCCCCGGGCGGGCGGCGGCCAAAAAAGCCAATGCCGAAGGACATCACCATGGGCGACCCGAGTTTTACTCCCCAGCCGGCGGAACCGTACGAAGGCGAGTGGCTGTCCGGAAACAGCCCCTTTTGGATTTTTCAGCGGGTGACGCGCATTGACGCCTTCGAAGTGCACGGCGTGGTCGGTGTCGGCGGCGGCTGGGTCCAGAGCGTTCGCGTTGGCGTGACCGAGTGCCTGATGCAGCAGCCCGAGCTCGGCGAGCTCGCGATCTTCGACCTCGGCGGCAAGTGGGCGCGGTTCCGGCTTCCGATCGCTGTGCCCGGCCAGATTTTGCAGCTCCGCTTTTTTCCAGAAGTGAAGTTCACCGGCGAAATCAGGCCGCTCGGCGTTACGCTCGTCTAGTGCGCCGCTGCAAGCGTTGCGGCCACGTGCGCGAGCTCGAGCGCTTCCCGATCTACAAGCGCACGCGGTGGGGCGTGCTGCGCCGGCACTTGTGCGACGGCTGCCGAGGTCAGGACCAGACGCGCTACTGCCGGAGGTACTACGACCGGCACCGCCGCCACGAGTTCGTGCGGCTGCGCGACTGGCACGGCCGCTTCATCAAGTCGCCGCTCGCGACCTAGAACGGCGCAGCGGGCAAGGCACGGCGCCGGCGCTGCTTGGTAACCTCTGCTGGTTTGGTTACCACCGCCGGCGGCGCGAAGTACGGCGCCGAGCTCCGCAGCTGCTTCTCCGTGTGTGCCTGCTCGGCGAGCAGCTCGGCCAGGTAGCGATCGGCGTCGTGCTGCATGAGCGCTAGCACCTCGTCCGGGTTCTCGTGCGCCCACTGCAGAAACGCCTCGGTCCGATCCATGCGCGGCGTTCGCTTGATGTAGCGCTTTACCGCGTTGAACACCGGCACCATGGGCGGATCGAGATTGCGGCGCACCTCGTCGTCGGACTCTTCGACTCGCTGCTTCGTGGTCGACCGGAGCGGACGCGGCCGCTCCACCTCGCTCATCTTGCGCTCGAAACGGCCCTCGCTGGCCTTCTCTTGCTTCCGGCGTTCGATCTCGGCCGCGCCTTGCTGCTTGGCGCGAAGGGCGCGCAGCTGGCAGCTCGAGCGCGCCGCGATGCGTTTCTCTGCGCAGTCGAGCTTGATGGCCTGCACCGCCTCACGGCGCGCTACGCGAGCCGCGGCGATCAGCGCGCGAAGCTCCTTCAGCCGGGCGGCGTGTTTTTCTCGGTGGCCCTTCCTGATCTCGCGCTGCAGCTGGGCTTTGTTCATCGAGGGGCCTCGGCTTGCTAGGATAGCTGCCTCCGTGGCTGCCGTTCCCGAAAATTTCGGTGTAGTGCGCGGCGCAGATCCGAAAGCCGTTGCCCATCGTCGGCCGGGTACAGTAGCGGCAGCGCGGCCGCGGCCCCTTCACGGCTTCAGGAACCCCAGCTCTTTGAGAGCGGAAAGCAGGGCGGCGATGATAAGGGCGGTTGTTGTAACCGTCTTTCGAACGAGAGCGAATAGGGCTCGGCGGCGCTCCGGGCTAACAGACGAGACCGGCGGCGGAGTCTCCACGACGTAAACCCGCGCCTCCAGCGTCTCAATGCGGCGCCGATGGTTGAGGCTCTCAGCCATAAGCTGACCCAAAGCATGGTCAGAATCGGTGGGTGGGCGACGACCGCGGCCAGTAGGTCTTTCATCGTCATTGAAGATCATCCTGCCCCCCGTTTGTGGGTTACCCCGGAGGTTTCTCCGAGTCGTGGTGCGCACTGGGCGCCGAAGTCGTCACCGGATGATGACTATCCGAGCCTGTGAGCGATTGTAATTGACGCCGGCCGCCATCTAGGCGGTGCGCGGTTCCGTAACCGATTCCCGCTTCTTTTGCGGCACGTCGTAAAGTCAAGCCCTGTCTGCGCAGCTTCAAAAACAACGCAATTTCATCGAGCCGATCGTCGTTTTCGAGCGTCGGCCGGCCCCACTTGACCCCCCGCGCTTCCGCGAGAGCTCGAGCCGCCTCGCGCCGTTCGCGCTGAATATTCAGCTCGATTTCGGCGACCGCGCCCAGTACTGCGAGCACGATGTCCCCCACCGGGCCTTCGAAGTCCAAGGGATCGGCAACGGCCGTCAGCGTGCAGCCGTGGCGCCTGAGCTCGTGCACGAGCCCGAGCAGATCAGACGCGCCCCGCCGGGTGACGCGGTCGACCTTGAACACCCAGAGCCGGGCGAGCTCGCCCCGCCGGGCCAAAGCTCGGGCAGCGTCGAGCTCGGGGCGCAGCGAAGCCTTCCCACCTCGCACCTCCGAGAACCACAGGTCGGGCGGCGGGTCGCCGCGAGCGGCCGCCGCTCGCAGGATGGCCTCACGCTGCAGCGCCTCTGACTGCCCGCGGGTGCTGACTCGCAGATAGGCCGCTGTTCGCCGCACAGCCCCCTTATAGCGCTTTTCGGCGGCGTCAGCCGCCGGCGTTGCCCCCATGGGGGGCGTGAGAATTGTGGGCCCGCCAGGGCCCGCGCCAGGGTGGCCCGGTTTCGGGCCACGTCCGCCCTCTCGGGAGCGCGCCCGCTAGGCATAAGAGACGAAGCAGATCAGAAGGGAAATTCTGCTGATTTATCTCTGCAGCGATTTAAAATCCTAGGTCCTAGGATCGTTTCAGCCAGCATTAGGATCGTTTCTAACTGCCAGGGGTGAGAATTTCGCCGCCGGCGGAGCCCGTTTGGATCCACCGTGGATCCAAAGTTCGCTATCGGACGCGCGGCCGGTGGCGAACAGACTGCTTCGCCTACACTTGCGCACACACCCCTACCGGTTGTGAGGCACACCTCCGCCCTGCCCTCCGCGCCGGTATACAAACGTATACCTGTCAGTCGTCAGGGACGCGCGGCGGCGCGAATTGCCCGACCGGCGTAGCCGCTAGCGCGGCGTCGATCTCCTCGACCGTGTAACGGCGGGGCTTACGCTTCAGGCCGCGCTCGGCCCGCTTGGCGGCGAGCTCGGCGCACTTGGCTTCGAACAGCGACCGCGCGGCGTGCAAGGCCGTGAACACCCGATGGGACCAGCCGTGCCAAAACGGGTGATCGACACCCGGCGGCTTTTCGCCCTTTTTCGAGCGCCAGCACTGGACAAGCCCCTCGTCGCGCCAGCGCCGAAGCCACCACTGCACGCAGCGGATGCCGCATCCTACGCGCTCGGCGATGCTGCGCTGAAACACCCACGCGTCTTTGCCGTAGGTCAAAAACTCGCCGTAAATCGCGGGGCCGTAGCCGCGCCAGCCCTGCTCGAGCCCGAAGGCGTAGCCCTCGGGTCCGTATTGCTTGAATTTGCCCGACGTGAAAATCCCCGTGCTCGGCCCTCTCGCCGCTGCGCGCTGGATTTTCCGCTGAAAGCTCAATGCAGCCCCCGCGCCTTTTCTTCTCGGACCAGAACGCTAAGGCGCTTGACCGCGGCCATATGTGCGGGGGTGCAGCCAGTTTGCTGCCCTGCCCTGGCCCAGCACTCCACCAACAGCCGTTGTTCTTCAGGCGTGAGCCGCGCCATGGCGCGTTTCAGCGCTTCGCGCTCGGCTTGTTCAGCCTGTTTCCGCTGCAAACGCTTGAGGACGCTGCTCACCGCTTGCCCGCCTTCGCGATCTCGCGGCCGCCTGTTTTAGCGACCTTCGGCCCATGGACTGACCAACTGGCGCCATTCTGACGATGCTTCGAGCCGTTTTCGCCTCGTTTTGTGGCGATTTGGGGCCGCGAAAACCAGTTAAACGCTAGTTGCCGGGGGTCCGGTTCGTTGTTAGGCTGGGTTGGTGCCCGACCTACCGGGCCCGCTGAGTCGCTCGGCATTGTGTGTGCCGTTCCCTTCGTGGTCGTTTCGGATCGTGCGGTGAAGCGCACATTTCGAGGCATGGTAGGCGGACACCGGCCCCGGGATCAATCCCGGGGCGCCCCTTTTTGTTAAATGGTATCCAGGGGTTCAGTAGTTGAGATCGTTTGCCCCTGTGAAACGCTTCACACTTCGGCCCACTGGCTCGGACATTTTCTGTCCGGGTACGACCTTTTTTTGTCACGTGTCATTTTCTGTCCTACCTCGCGGGCCGGCAGCGTAAGCTGACGGGGCATGGCCAAACGCAAGACGAAATCCAAGAGCTCGGGGCAACGAACCGTAGTCGTCCGGGAGCGCGCTAGCGCCCCGGTCATCATCCGCGCGCCGCGAGCGGCCCCGGTGAAGCACCACAAGCGCCGGCGCGGCGTCAGCCACCACGGCGGCGGCAAGTTCGGCAGCGCCACGGGCGCCATGACCCCGACGAAATCCGGATCGCTCGCCCTCGGCGGGTTCATCTACGGCTTCATCGAGAAGAACTTCCCGCAGATCCCGACGCTGCCGGTCATCGGCAAGAGCGGCGCGATCGCCATCATTGCGTATTTTGCCGGCGGCAAGAACGCGGGAATCATCGCCGACGTGGGCAACGCGGCCAGCGTGATCGCGGGCTACTCGTTCGGCTCGACGGGCAAGGTCAGCGGCAACCTGGCATCCCAGGTTTCTGGCGTCGCGGCCCAAGTCTAAGACTCTCGAGGGGAGCTAATCCCCGCGGGTTAGTCCCCCTCGTTTGGCAGCAACAAGCGAAAGGGATACGGACATGGGTTTTTCGATCGTTGGTTACGATGACGCTGGCGAACCGGTCTACAAGCAGACCGCGGACGGTAGCGTCATGGGCTCCGTGATGGGGCATCAGCAGTTCGGCGTCGTCGGCGCCGCACACCACCCCCATCACCACCGCATGATTCACGTGCCGCCGAAACCGGAGTGGCGCGGTGCGGACCTCGCGCACGGCGTTCAGCAACCGGACGAGGGCATGCTTCCGATGCCGCTCCAAGGCTCCGGCGGCACGAACACCTTTACCCCCACGGTGCCGGTCATCACGTTCCAAGGTCAGATGCAGAAGCCCTACCGGGCCGAGCGCATGATCTTCATCGTGACCCGTCTCGGCGACTCTGCTGCGGGCGTTCGCGTCCAAGGTCAGATTTTCGTCGGTACCGACCTGCAGCAAGGCGAGCTCGGCTTGATCGACTTCGAGTCGCTCGGCGCGCCCACTGCGTTCGGAACGCGCCTCACCCTGACGCCGGCTAGCCCCGGTGTGTTTCTGCGCCTGCAGTGCCAGCTCGTCGGCGGCGCTCTCACGACGGACGGCCAGATTCTGGTCAATACCTACTTCCTCGGCCGCGTCATTCACTGACGCAACGGAGCCCGCAGCCATGCGCGTGAATATCGCCATCCCAGAAGCCCAAGTCACCAAGCCCGTGCTCGACGCGGCTCTCGAGTCGGTAACGCGACTCAACGAGCAGCTCCTCGAGTCGGGCCAAACGCCGACGGCGCACCAGCTCATCGAGCAGGGCGCGCAGTGGCGGCCGGAACCCCCGGGGCAGGAGCACTTCGACCATGGCGGGATTCTCGCACAGCGTGGCTGGGGCGACTGCGACGACTGGGCGCCGCTGCACGCGGCCAGCCTGCGCAAGACGAAAGAGGACCCGGGCGCAAAAGCCGAAGTCGTGCGGTCCGGGCCGCACACGTGGCACGCGATCGTCAAGCGCTCGAACGGCAAGATTGACGACCCGAGCAAGGCGGCCGGCATGGGCACCAACGGCCACGGCATCCACGGCGCGGTGCTGCCCCTCATGAACCAGCCCGGCGCCGTCGTCGGCGGCGCGTACATCGTTCGGCCGGGCATCGCCGTTCGGCCAGCGCCGAGCGGCTACCAGGCGCGGGTGGACCTGCCCTGGCACTGGCGCGAGAAGCTCACCGACCCGCTCACGCCTACCGACTACGCCATGACGGCCCTGCACACGGCGCCTGTCGCGCCCATGGCCCTCGTCGGCGCGCTCCAAGGCGCTATCGAGCTCGGCGACGCCGGCGGCTTCGCTGACCCCGAACACTTGGCCCGGCTCGCGTGCATCGCCGACGCGTGCGAAGGCTGCCCGCAGCACGAGCTCGTCAAGCGCTACGGCCCGAAGCACGCCGCGGCCGCTCAGCAGGTCGTGGGCTCGTTCTTTGGCGACGTCTTCAAGGCGGCGACGAGCCCCGTCACCAGCGCAATGCACTTCGTGCAGCACCCTTCGCTCTCGAACCTCACGCACATGGCCACGGACCCGTTTACGAGCGCCCTGCACGCCGCGCAGCCGCTCGCCCAAATGGCTCAGCCGTTCGGCGGCATGATGCGTTTCATCCCCGGCGTTGGCCCCGTGGCAGCGTCCGCGCTCGACTTCGCGGCACACCCGCCGCAAAACCTCCAGGACCTGGCGCAGTTCGCCATGCACCAGGCGCCTGGCTTCATCCCTGGCGCCGGGCCCATGGCGATGATGATGCCGCAGATGATGCAGCAGTTCGCCCAGGCCCAGCAACAGCCGCCGGCGTGGCCGCGCGGCTTCTCGTGACGTGAGACGACGTGACTTTATCCTGGCCGGCGCCGGCGTCGGCCTCTCCGGCTGCGCAGAGGTAGACGACGATCCCATGAGCCAAACTTTCGGACCCCCGCCCTGGATTCTCTGGGGCACCAGCTCGTCGAATCTCGCGATCGACGCGGCAACGCTCGGCAACACCGGCAAGAGTGCGCAGCTGGCCCGCATCGCCTACGGCCGGCCCGAGAATTGGCGCTTTGCGTTCCAGTGCATCGTCCAGTCAGTCACTGAGCCGACGAACGATTTCGTCCTCGATGTCTACTTCGATCTAATTTTCGGCGTCGGCCGCTCCAAGATTTCGATCGACTCGTTCGAGCACTACAGTTTCGGCTTCCCCGGCGGCGCCGGCCTGGTGCTCCCCCAAGTCTTTTGGTCGACCGAGGTGAAAAGTCCGCGGCGCATCATCGGCGACGCGACGAGCGGCGGCGTCTGCGATCACATCGTCGCGAGCGACATCCAGTGTAACGCGCGCGTGGTGCTGCTCGGCAGCCCGCCGAACACGATGCAACTCGAGGTCACGGCGCAGTTTGCGCCCAACGTGCACACGCGGCCCGACTGGCACAAAGACCCATCGACCGGCGGCCAGTTCGCGGGCGGCGAGGACGGCGGACGATGAGCGATAACGCTGCGCTGATTCGGACTTGGATCATGAAGTCGCCGCGCCCGGCGGCGCTGCGCGTGTACGCGCGAGACGGGCGCGAGTTCGACATTCCGATCAAGCCGGGGCAAGCCTGGCTCGACACGGCCGTTTCGATCGCGGCGCTCGAGCCCGAGCGCATCGAGGCGCTGTCCGAGGACGAGACGCTACTGCGCGCGACCGTCGTTGCTGACCTCTTCAAGAAGGCAGAGGCGCAAGAGCGGCACGAGGCGTCCGCCGAAATCGCCATGCAGGCGACCGACCCGGAGACACAACGGATCATCGTCTTTGCGAAGCTGCTCGAGCGCGCACACGACCGCAGCACCACCGCGATCGAAAACACGGTCAACGTGGCGTTTACGAAGCTGCAGGAGATTTGCGGCTCGCTCGCCGAGCAGGCCCAGGCCGCGCAGCAGAGCGCAAACGATCTGGCCGTCGGCATTCGCAGCCTGTTGATTCAGCAGGCGCAAGAGGCCGCCACGGCGGCGGCCACTCCGGAGTCCAGCCCGCTCGAGCGCATGGCTGAAAGCTTCATGTCCGGCCAGGCGCTCAAGGGCGCGACCGAGCCAGCCGCGGCCGCCAACGGCGCCAAACCGAACGGAAAGAAGCACTAGCCATGGGCCTCGAAATCGTTGCGCTGATCCTGATTCTGCTGGCCAAGGCCCAAGGCAAAAGCCTGTTTGGCCCTCCGACCCCCGTTGCCGCCGCGAACGACGCCCAGGCCAAGGCCGCCCAGGCCGCCGCCGACGCAGCTGCAGCCGCCAAGGCGGGCGACCACGCGACGGCCGCCCAGAAGGCCGCCGAGGCCAACCAGCACGCCCAGACGGCCGCCCAGGCCGCCAAGGCCGCCCGGACGCCCCCTCCATGGCCGCAAGTGCTGCCCGCCGACCTGCCGGCGTTCCCAGGGCC
>DATLVT010000974.1:0-4863 GCA_035577105.1 Polyangia bacterium | reverse complement strand
CTTTGTTACGCGTCGGCCGCGGCGCCGGAGCTGGCGATGCCCATCTAGAGATCGTCATTTCGCTGACCAGTGACGGTCCGGTGCTGCGGGCACGTGCCGCTGCGATGGAGATCGATGCCGACACGGATCTCATCGCGCGGTGCGATCGCTTTCGAGTCGAGGCGCGGGAATCGATCAGCCTGGTCTCGGAGGGGATCCTGCAGACGCAGGGGCGACGGGTCGACATCGAAGCGACCCAAGGCTCGGTGCGCGTGCGGGCCAACGATCATGTGCAGCTGCTCGGTGAGAACGTTCTGCTCAACTGCGAGCCGCAACCCCCAATGCCCGCCTGGGCGGTGCCAGGAGAATCGCCAGCGCCGGCCATGACTACGGTGGCCGTTGCGGACGCGTCGGGGGACGTCGAACTTGCCGCTGCGTTGATGCTGAAGAGGAGCCCTCCCTGACCGATGCGCCTTTCCAATTCGACAGACGCGGTCGCCCACCTGCATACGGTGGATCTGTTCGAGCCGGAGCTGCGCGCCGCCGTCATCATCAAGAAGACCTACGCTGTCGCCCCCGACGGGCAGTTGCGCGCGGCGGATGACCCGCTGCCGCTCGTCGCTGACCAGCTGGTGACCAACTATGGCCACTTCCACGGAGAGGTCTTTTTCCGGAAGCGAGGTGTCGATGTTTGCGTGCTGGGGACGGCGCGTCTGGCGTGGCCGGCCAAGCGCGCGCGGGTGCGTCTGGAAATCGGCGCCTGGCACCATGAACTGAGGTTGACCGGAGACAGATTCTGGGTGCGCGATCGAGGCGGAGCAGTGGTGCCGACCGCCGCCGAACCATTTCAGGAGATGGTAGTCAGCTATAGCCGCGCGTTTGGCGGCGTCGCCCAGGGAAAAGGTGAGGATATTGCCTGGCCGGATAATCCGATTGGACGGGGATACTACGAATCGCCCGACGAAGCGGTGGGTAAGCCATTGCCCAACATCGAATCGGTCACCGTAGCAGCCGACGTTCGTTGGGACGCCCGAGTTCCGGTGGCAGGATGGGGGCCGTACCCCATGTACTGGGGTCTGCGCGCGTCGCGTGCGGTTCAGACTGACCAGAAGACGGGTGAGATTCTGGACATCACCCCCGAGCTTTTCAACCATGCCCACCCGGACCTGATCATCGATTGTCTCGATCCTGGTACCCCGGTGCGGGTGATCGGTATGCGGCCGGAGCCGATCACGATCGTGTTGCCACGCGAGCGGCCCCGTGTCGTCGTGCACGTGGGCAGCGTCGTGTCGGACGCCGTGGGCGAGATCGACGGCGTGTTCTTGTGGCTGGATGCTGATCGTCTGGTGATCACCTGGCGGGCACGGTTTCGCTATCCTGTGCGTGCTGAAGAACTCCGGCGTGCGACCCTGACATTCGTGGAGTGACGGTTCATGCCTGGCTTCCCGGTCCTCACCACCATCCAACCCATCGTCGGCGTCGACTTTCACAAGTCGATTCCGCCGCCACCCCCGGCTGGCCCGCTGATGGTTCCCCATGTCGTGGTCTGGGGATCGGGCCTCAGCCAGAAGACCGGGTTCATGTGGGCCATCGCTTCTACCAGTCGTGCGTCCACGCCCGAAAGCGGCTGCACTAAACCGACGGTGGTTGGCTTTGGGCACGGGTGCGGTCGCACGCACGACGCTGGGCCCCACCCGGGGCATATCTGGCCGAACGCGCTTTTGCCGATCATTCTGCTGGGTTCGTCCAGCAAGGCGGAGTTCGGGTCGGGAACGGTTAAGTTGGCGATCGCCCAGCAGGTCGGTGGCGTGGCCGACATGGCCGTGAACGTGGCGTTCGCGCTGAATCTGAATCTGGATTGCCAGGATTTCCCCATACCGCCGTTGCCGACCGGGCTCAGTTTCACGATCCACTACAGTGTCAAGGCGGGCTTTAGCCTCGCGGACTTCGTTCGGGGGCTCATTCAGATGGCGGTGGACCTTGCCTTGACCTGGCTGGTGGGTCTGGCCTGCGCCGGCCTCACAGCCGGCATCAGCGGCCTGATCGGAAAGATCATGGGCAAGGGCGCATTTGGCGCGCTGGCGTCAGCTTCTTTCAGGAGCAGTTTCAGTCTGGGCGGCGTCAGCAGCGCCGCGGGACTGATGCGCGACGGCGCCGGTTACTTTGCCTCGAACGGACGACTGTTCGTTGATGGATGGCGGTTCGTCCCCGCGGCCTTGGCCACCGCTTGGCGGGACGCTCCCGCAGACCAAGTGGTTGGATTGGTGGGCACCGCCGTCGGAACGTTTGGCATGGGAACGCCGATCGGGTACGCGCCTGAAAATGCACCTGTTGGTGGCTGGGGCCCCAGCACGTTGGGAAGCAGACTGGGAAGTATTGTCGATGGGCTCTTTCGATAGCGATGTCAATGACCACGCCGACCCAACTATCCCAGATCGCCGCTACATTGCAGTTCACCTTGGAGGAACTGGCGCTCAATCGCGCCGGCCGGCTTTCACCTCAACAAACTTGGGATGCGACCAAAAGCGCACTGTTCACCGGGGCGTTGGGCCTGGTCGTCCTGGGCGGATTGTTGGTGGCGGCGTTAATCGTTCGTCCCGCGGGTGTTGTCCGGCTCATCTTGTACACGATGGGTCCGCTATCGTTGGCGCTGCTGGCATTCCTGTCCTGGGGCGCTATCGACGGAGCCATCCAGCGACGGGTGATCGCGGTAGAAGGGGCGCTGGATCTGCGCAGCAATGGCCGGGGAACGGAGGTCGCCGTCGGCAAGTCACACGTTCCCATCAGTCACAAGGCGTCTTCGGTTCTCACCAAGGGCGCACGCTATCGCCTGTATTACTTGGCCGGCGCGGACACGTTCCTCAGCATCGAACCCGTCGACGACGGGGTTCCCGGCGTGGAACACGGGCCGACGCGATGACGTCGCCGCAAGCCGCACCATTACCCAAACCGGGGAGCACTCCGGCGGTGTCCGCCGTTCGCGTGGCGGCTGATCCGGAAGGCAAAGGGTGGATCTTGGGCGTCATCGGCAAACGGACCTGGAAGGTCATGCGAGGGCGGTGCGAACTGGATACGGCCCAGGTTCCGCTGGTGGAGGAGCCACGCTATGACGAGCAGCGCGCCGTGCTGGTCCACGATGTCGACGTGCTGCTTAACCGCCGCAAGGCGGACGTGGTCATCGATGGGCACGTCTATCCGCCCGCCGGGCGTACGCCGTTCGATTTTGGTGTGCAGGTCGGCAAGTTGCTCCGTCTGGCGCGCGCCTTCGGGCCGCGTCGGGTGGCGCCCGATCCGGCCAAAGGCCGGCTGCGTTTTTCAACCCCCGAACCGATTGAAAAGATTCCGCTCGGCTGGGAGAGCGCCTACGGCGGCGTCGATCTGGCAGCGCGGGCCGACATCGGTGATCCCTTCGAAGAACCGCTGCGCGCCGCCGGTGTCCAGCCTGATCCGCGCTTTGGACTGTTCGCGTATCC
The DNA here is from genome assembly GCA_035577105.1 of Polyangia bacterium. Lineage (GTDB taxonomy): Bacteria > Myxococcota_A > Polyangia > Fen-1088 > Fen-1088 > DATKEU01. The sequence continues at coordinate 1,411 of DATLVT010000974.1, read as the reverse complement.
GCGCAACCCGGTCGGTCGTGGATACCTGATAGAGCCATCGCCGGCAGCCTTCGAAGCATGTCACCTTCCGTTGATCGAAGATCCCGACTCGTACGTCACGCCCGACAACTTGGTTCGCCAGGATTTTGTCCGCTGGCCCGAGGGACCGGCTGTCGCTGGATACGGATGGCTCTCATATGGTTACTTTCCACGCAGCGCACTGATGGGAGCGCCGCCGCTGGTGTACGATGGCGCTCGCATCGCGCCGGCTCGATTCATGGAGATCAAGCGCGGCGACCTTCACGACGCGGCGGTCTTGCCTGATCGGCCGCTGGCCGAACGGTTGGGGATCGGCGTCGCTCAAGCGGCTGCGGTGGGGATGCGCGCGGATCGGGTTCTTCCGGGTGACGTCGTCGCGTTACACGGCCTGCACCCGCGCGAGCTGCGTTGGTCGTTCAAGATTCCCGCTGAATCGCCGCAGATGCACGTGCGCTTTGTCGGTGAAAAGCCGACGCCCCTGCCGGCGCCACTGATTCGCACCGTCTTCATCGAACCCGATCTTGACCGCTTGACTCTGGTCTGGACCGCCGAGCTCCCCCTGCCCGCAGGCGTCGGGGCCAGGCGTCTGGAGGGTCTTGCACATGTAGTGCTTTGGAAAGGTTGATTGCGGTTATTGGCTCTTATGGGGTCGAGGCGCTACTTCAGCATGCTCTGAAAATCGGCGATCAGCATGCCGCCGATCTTTGGCCAGCCGTGCGTCAGGCCGCCGTAGGTCATCTGTGATGAGATGCAATAGCGCACGGGGTTCAGCGTGCAGGCGTCCCAGTCCATGCACCGCACATCTGCCTTGCCCATGTTGAACGCCGTCACCATGTCCGCCTTGTTCTTCGCGTAGTCCGCGGGCATGTTCGGCGAGCAGCCGTTGCGCTTGGCGAACATCACCGGGGTGGCCACGCTGACGGTGGTCTCGGTGGCCCCTTGCGTGATCAGGACCGGCGGCGTGCCCTTGCATCCCGTGTCGGCGCCCTTGTCGACGTAGGCCGACACCGCCGTGACCTGCCACAGCGATTCGCCGTCCCGGCAGGCGATCTGCTCGATGAACTGGCCGCCCGAGCTGACGCCGGCGATGAAGATCCGGTTCAGGTCGACGCAGTATTCGCTTTTCATCACCGCCAGCACGTCATGATAAAATTGTAAATTCTCCGTCAGCGGTTGCGGCTGGCCTTCCCACCCGGCCTGCAGCGACTTGGGATAGACGGTGATGGCCGGCAGCATGGCAAAGCCCTGGCATTCACCGCCGGTAGGGCCGCACGCTCCGTTGCCGAAGCCGTGAAAACCGAAGCCCAGGGGCCACGGTTTGTTGGGGTCGTAGTTGGCCGGCAGGTTGACGTTGTAGTTCCCGGTCATGCCGCCGGTCATGATGGTGCGCATC
>DATLVT010000973.1:0-16988 GCA_035577105.1 Polyangia bacterium | reverse complement strand
GCCTGCTACCCGCGGTGACCTGCGTGCCGGCGGCGTTGCCGCCACCGGACGGCCCCGGGGGCGGCCTGTGGTTCCCCATGGGGGACACCCAGGTCAGCTGCACCGCCGTCGACGCCGGGAACAACCAGGCGCACGGCTCGTTCTTCGTCCACGTCGTCGACCGATCGCCGCCCACGGTCACCGTCCCGGCGCCCATCACCGCCGAAGCGACCGGTCCCGACGGCGCCAGCGTGGGCTTCCCATCGTCGGCCTTCGACCTGGTCGATTCGACCGTCACCGTCGCGTGCGACCGGGCCACCGGCATCGGCGCCGCCAAGCCGGTCACGTCGGGCGCGGTGTTCCCGCTGGGCGAAAGCACGGTCACCTGTCGCGCCACCGACCACGCAGGCAACACCGGCGCCGCCAGCTTTGCGGTGGTCGTGCATGACACCACGGCACCGTCGCTGACGCTGCCCACGCCAGCGGTCCCGGGCGATCCGGCTCTCATCTTCGAGGCCTCGCCCGACACCGGAACCGCCGCGCTCAACTTCAGGACGACGGGGACAGGCAACGACGTGGTCAAGGCGACGGACGCCGTGGCGTGCCCGGAGGGCGATGCCACCCTGAAGTGCACGGTCGCCTGCACACCCCGGGTGGGCAGCCAGCTTCTGCCTGGCCTCACCACCGTCAACTGCGTCGTGCGCGACGCCGCCGGCAACGAGAGCCAGGGCTCGTTCACGGTGAGGGTCCACGGCCGCGGCGGCGTCTGCACCACGGGCGCGGATTGCGGGTCAGGCTTCTGCGTGGACGGCGTGTGCTGCGCCAGCGCGTGCGGCGGCGGCGATCCCACCGACTGCCAGGCCTGCTCCGTGGCGGCCGGTGGAACCACCGACGGCCTTTGCACACCGGTCTCGGCGGCGCACGTCTGCCGCCCCAGCGCCGGCGTCTGTGACGCGGCGGAGACCTGCGACGGTTCCAGCCTGCAGTGCCCGGCGAACGGGTTCGCGCCGGCAGGCACCGGCTGTCGCGCCAGCGCCGGGGTTTGCGACACCGCCGAAGTGTGTACCGGCTCCTCGGCCCAATGCCCCGCGGATCAGCTGACCGCCGCCGGAACGATCTGCCGGGCCGGCGCCGGCGCCTGCGACGTCGCAGAGGTCTGCAGCGGCTCGTCGGCCGCTTGCCCGCCTGATGCGCTGCTGTCCGCGGGCAGCGTCTGTCGCGCCAGCGCCGGCGCCTGCGACGTCGCCGAGACCTGCAGCGGTTCGTCCGCGACGTGCCCACCCGACGCCCTGAGGACGGCCGGCACCACCTGCCGCGCCAGCGCCGGCGCCTGTGACGTCGCAGAGACCTGCTCCGGGTCGTCGGCCGCTTGTCCGCCCGACGCTCTCAAGGCGGCCGGCACCACCTGCCGCGCCAGCGCCGGCGCCTGCGACGTCGCCGAGGCCTGCTCGGGCAGCGCTGCCACCTGCCCGCCCGATTCGTTCGTCGCCGCCGGTACCACCTGCCGCGCCAGTGCCGGCGCCTGCGATGTCGCCGAGGTCTGCTCCGGCAGCGCTGCCACCTGCCCCGTCGATTCGTTGGTCGCCGCCGGCACCACCTGCCGCGCCAGCGCCGGCACCTGCGACGTCGCCGAAGCCTGCTCCGGTTCGTCGGCCGCTTGCCCACCCGACGCCCTCAAGGCGGCCGTCACCACCTGCCGCGCCAGCGCCGGCACCTGCGACGTCGCCGAGACCTGCTCGGGCAGCGCCGCCACCTGCCCGCCCGATTCGTTCGTCGCCGCGGGAACCGTCTGCGCCCCCGCCAGCAACAGCTGTCAGACGCCGGGCAAGTGCAGCGGAGGGGGTCCCGTCTGCCCGGGCGTGACGCCCATTCCCGGCTGTTCGACCGACACAACGCCGCCGGTGTTCACCAATGTGCCGGGCACGATCGTCGCCTTCGCCACCACCACCGCCGGCGCGAAGGTCAGCTATACGAAGCCGACCGCCACCGACGCCGTCGACGGCGTGCGGCCCGTGACCTGCACGCCGGCTTCGGACTCGACGTTCCAGCCAGGCAAGACCACGGTCTCATGCACAGCCGCTGACAAGTCCGGCAATTCCAAGACAGTGACCTTCACCATCTGGGTTCAGTACCAGGCGCCCACCGACGGAACATTCTTCCTGGCGCCCATCCGGGCGAACGGCAGCTCGATCTTCCGCATTGGCCGTCCGGTCCCGGTCCGGTTCCGACTGACGGGCGCCAGCGCTGGCATCACGAATCTGGTGGCCAAGCTGATCGTCACCAAGATCTCCAACACCGTTTCTGGCACGACCATCGACACCAGCGACGAAGACACCGACGACACCGACTTCATCTTCAAATTCCGCTCCGGTCTCAAGATCTACGCCTACCGCTGGAAGACATCGAACCAGACGCAAGGCACGTATCAGTTGAAGGCCGATCTCGGCGACGGGGTGGTGCACCAGGTGAACGTGTCGCTGAAGTCGGGGTGGTGAACCAGATAGACGACGAACCGAGGAGATTGGGATGAGGCGATTGACGGGAGGATCACTGGTCAGGCTCGCGATCTCGGCGCCGCTCTTGGTGCCGGTCCTCGCGCTGGGCGGCGCCTGCGTGGGGCGACGCGAGGTCAAGGATCCCATCGAAGGGCGACAGTCGGCAGCGACGCTGGACTTTGGCAAGTGCTCAAGAAAGCGAATCGCCGTCGCGGTTGGCTTCAACCACACCTGCGCGCTGCTCTCCGACGGCACGGTGCAGTGCTGGGGCGAAGGCGGCCACGGCGAGCTGGGCAACGGCGCGGTCACCGCCCCGCCGTTTTCGGTGCCCAACCCGCTGGCGGTGGTGGGACTTGATGACGTCACGGCGATCGCCGCCGGCGACTACCACACGTGCGCGCTGCGCGCCGGCGGCACCGTGGCGTGCTGGGGGTCGGGAAACTTCGGCCAGCTGGGAAACGGCTCGACCAGCGACGCGTTCGGTCCGACGACCGTGGTCGGACTCGGCAACGTCACGGCGATCTCGGCCGGCCATGGCCACACCTGCGCCCTGCTGGCCGACCACACGGTGCGCTGCTGGGGTTTGAATGACAGCGCCCAGCTGGGCGACGGAACCGGGCTTTCTTCGTCCATTCCGGTAAAGCCCGTCGGGCTGCCGAACGTCGTCGCTGTTGACGCGGGCGATTCCCACACCTGCGCGCTGCTGCCCGGCGGCACCGTGATGTGCTGGGGCGACAACACCAGCGGCGAAAGCAGCGGCGCTGGCGCGGGAGGGATCACCGGAACGCCAACGCCCGTTTCTGGGCTGAACGGTGTCGCCGCGATCTCCGCCGGCCTCAATCACACCTGCGCGCTGATCAGCGACGGCACCATCAGATGCCTGGGACTGAATGCGTCGGGACAGCTGGGCGACACCACCACGAACGATTCGGCGACCCCGGTGGTGGTCCAGAATCTTGTTCATGCGACGGCGGTCTTCGCTGGCGGCGGCAACACCTGCGCCGTCATGCAGGACGGCACAGCCCGGTGCTGGGGCGACAACAGCCAGGGCGCCCTGGGCAACGGAACCATCGTCAACGCGCCGTCACCGACGGCAGTGGTGGGTCTTGGCAACGTGGCCGCCCTCTCCGTCGGCTTCACCCACGGCTGCGCGGTCAGCACCGCCGGCCAGCTGGATTGCTGGGGCAGCAACGAGAGCGGCGAGATCGGCGACGGCAGCAGAAATTTTGCGGCCATACCGGTCACGATCTCCGGCCCGACACTTTCACCCGCGGGCCAGGTGTGTCGTCCCGCGGCCCGCTCCTGCGATTTTCCGGCGACCTGCACCGGGACCTCGGCTGATTGTCCGCCGGACGTCTCCACTGATGCGGGCACCCCTGCTTGCCCGCAATGCTCCACGACGGCCAGCGCCATCACCACGGGAGAGGTGCACGGGTGCGCTCTGCTGCCCGGGGGCCTTGTCGAATGCTGGGGGCGCAATCAGAACGGTCAGCTGGGAAACGGGACGATCATCGATTCGACCACACCGGTCGTCGTGCTGGGCATCAGCGATGCCATCGCGGTGGCGGCCGGCGGCTGGAACACCTGCGCCCTGCGCGCAAACGGAAGCGTGGTGTGCTGGGGCGGTAACCAGTACGGCCAGCTGGGAAACGGGACCACGACCGACTCGTCCTTGCCGGTTCCCGTCTCGAATCTCGCCAACGTCACCGCCCTCACCGGCGGCTACGGGCACATGTGCGCGCTCCTGCAGAACGGAACGGTGTCCTGCTGGGGGTACAACCTCCTTGGTGCACTGGGCAACGGAGCACCCAGCGCCTGCCCTCCTTGCGGCACGTCGGTCCCGGTCCCGGTCGTCGGCCTGACCGACGCCGTCGCCGTATCGGCGGGCGCCGGCGGCTACTTCACGTGCGCCGCGCGCGCCAGCGGCGCGATCAGGTGCTGGGGCGACAACCAGTACGGCCAGCTGGGCACTACCAGCGTCTCCCGTTCGTGGACGCCACTGGATGTGCCGGGGATAACCAGCGCGCTGTCAGTGTCCGCCGGCGCGAACGACGCCTGCGCGGTGCTGGCGGATCACACCGTGACCTGCTGGGGCCTGGGCACCACCGGCGAGCTGGGCAATGGCGCGACGAACACCTCGGCGGTCCCGGTCACCGTCAGCGGCCTCAATGACGCTGTTGCCGTCGCGGCCGGCACTTCTTTCGCCTGCGCCGTGCGATCGGGCGGCGGCCTGACCTGCTGGGGATGGAACGCCTGGGGCCAGCTGGCGAACAGCACCGTCGCGCAATCGGCGGTCCCCCTGGACGTCGCCGGCCTGGCCGGCGTCAGCGCCGCCGCCGGGGGCAGCCAGTTTGCTTGCGCCCTGCTGACCAGCGGGGCGATGCGATGCTGGGGTGACGATCGCTTCGGTCAGCTGGGAAACAACACAACCGCCCTCTCCTCGAATGTGCCGGTGGCGGTGCAGTGTCCGGCGTCGGCAGGCCAGAGCGACGGCGGAACCGACGCCGAGGTGTCGAGCGGCGATGCCCCCGGGGGCGCGCCCATCGGGAACGCCTGCACGGACGCCACTGCCTGCGCCTCCGGGTTCTGCGTCGACGGGGTCTGCTGCGCCGACGCTTGCGGCGGGGGCAACCCCGCTGACTGTCGCGCCTGCTCGACGGCGAAGGGCGGCACGGCCAACGGCACCTGCACGGCCCTGACGACGACACCGGTCTGTCGCGCTGCTGCTGGCCCGTGCGACGTCGACGAGCGATGCCAGAGCAATTCGATGAATTGCCCGCCCGATCTTCTGGCGCCCGCCACTCAGGTCTGCCGCTTCGCAGCCGGCACCTGTGACCTGGACGAGACGTGCACCGGCACCTCCGTCGACTGTCCGGCTGACGTTCTGGTCGCCGGGGGCCAGGTCTGCCGTCCCAGCGGGGACCCGTGCGAGATGACCGAAGTCTGTTCGGGAACGAATCCTGTCTGTCCGTCGACGACGTCCATTCCCGGTTGCGGCGGGATCATCCAGGGAACATTGACCTGGCAGGGAGCGCCCATCACCGGCCTGGCGGCGTCCAGCGTGACGCTCACCGCAACTGGCGCAATCAGCTGGGGCGCCCCCATCGATCCCGCCACGGGCCAGTACAGCTCGCCGGTTCTGCCGCGTGGGCCTTACGGGCTGAGCCTGCGCGGAATCACCTGCGCCGCGACGGAGTTCAACGAACGCCTGGCGTTCTCGCAGGTGAGCGCCTTTTCGAATGTCACCACCACCGCCAATTTCGAGCTGTCGACCGGCGCCGCCCTGGTCGTGGGATCAACCGCAGGCTCCGGCGCCGCGGGACCGACCACGCTGCTGGTGAACGACGGCGATTGTTCGGCGCTGTCCACCGACGCCAGTGGAGGATTCGCCGGACTGTTCGTCCCCGGCAATTACACCATCACCGAGAAGACCGCCCAGGGCTGGACCATCTCCTCATCGTCGTTCTCGGTCGCGCCGGGCCAGACCATCAACCTTGGCGCCCTGCCCTCTTCTTTCGGCGCCGCTTGCGCCACCGCGGACGACTGCGGGGGCGGTCCGTGCGTGGACGGCGTGTGCTGCAACGAAAGCTGCGGCGGCGACGATCCATCGGACTGCCAGGCCTGCTCCGTGCTGGCGGGCGCGTCGACCAACGGAACCTGCACCGTTCTGTCGACCGCCCGGACCTGCCGGCAAAGCACCGGCGGCTGCGACGTGGCCGAGACCTGCGACGGCCAATCCAGGCTCTGTCCCGCCGATGTCGTCGCGCCGGTGGGCGCCACCTGCGGGCCCGCACCGAACATCTGCCAGAGCCCAGGCACCTGCAACAGCAGCGGCGCTTGTTCGACACCAACGGCGATCCCAGGCTGCTTCAGCGCGCCGGTCAACGCCTGCGGCGGCAGCTGCGCGGCCATCAGCCTGCGGGGCGGCACGACCGTCGAGGACGGGCTCACCGTCGAGTTCCAGGGTGGCGTGACGGCCGGGGAGCTCTCCGTGCGGCCTTGCGACGTCGTGTCTCCGCCGCCGACCGGATACAAGGTCGTCGATGGCTTGACGGGTAAGTACTGCTGGGATCTCGAGGTGAGCCACAGCGTCAGCTATCAAACGCCGCCGCCGATCATTGTCTGTGTCCACTACCCGGAGGCCATCGCGGCCAACGAAGCGAACTTTCAGATGGTCCATGACGACGGCAGCGGCGTGTTTGCCATGAACACCACCGACCGGTTTCCCGCCAGCAATACCATCTGCGGCTTCGCTTACTCGCTGTCGCCCTTCGCTCTCGTCCTGCCGGCCGACACGACACCACCTGTCTTCAGCGACGTTCCCGGAACGATCACCGCCTTCGCCAGCAGCACCGCCGGCGCCAAGGTCGCCTACAGCTTGCCGAAGGCGATCGACGCCGTCGACGGTGTTCGGCCCGTGACTTGCTCGCGTGCGTCCGGTACGACCTTCCCCGTCGGCAAGACGATCGTCACCTGCACCGCAGCCGACAAGGTCGGAAACACCAGCCGCGCCTCGTTCACGGTGTGGGTGCAGTATCAGGCGCCGACGGACGGGTCCTTCTTCCTGGCGCCCATTCGCTCCAGCGGCAGTTCGATCTTCACCATCGGCAAGGCGGTCCCCGTCAAGTTCAAGCTGACCGGCGCCAGCGCCGGCATCACCAACCTGAGCGCCAAGCTGGTGGTCACCAAGATCTCCAATTCGATCTTGGGATCTGTCAGCGATGTCGGCGACGAAGACGGCGAGGACACCGATTTCCTCTTCAAGTATCGCTCCGGGGCGAAGACGTACGGCTACCGCTGGAAGACCCGCGGCCAGACGCAGGGCACGTATCAGCTTCGCGCCGACCTGGGCGACGGCGTCGTGCACCAGGTCAACGTCTCGCTGAAGACAGCCCGGTGATTTGTCGTTCCGCTCCTCCATCGATGCCCCAAACAGGAAGGATCTCGACGATGCGCAGACTTGCTGACGCGATTTCCCTGTTCGTGATTTCGGCCGTGCTGCTTTCGTGCAGCACGAACGCGCCGGTCGACATGAGACGGGCGGAGCTCGACTTTTCCACCGGGGACGTGAAGGGCACCGTTTCGTGGAATGGTGCGCCTCTGACCGGACTGCAGTCGCGCGGAGTGGGAGCCTACATCCTCGGTTTGACCAGTGGCCTGCTGGACGCCGGCGGAAGCTACCACCTGTCGAATGTCCGCCCGGGGACGTACACCGTCATCATCTTTTCGCCCGGCTGCTCCGAGGTGCCGGCAGAGAAGCTTGGAGAGACATCGATCACCATCAGCGCGGGCATCACCACGACCGCCGATGTGGACATCACTTCAACCGCCGGGCTGGTGACCGGCTCGATCGCTTCCAATGGCACCCCGGTGGCCAGTCCAGCGATCATCATCGACGGCGTTTGCTCGTCTTCCGCGTGGAGCAGCGACGACAATGGCCAGTTCGCCCACTTCACGGCGCCCGGTTCCTACACCGCCCAGGTCAGAGGCGGCAGCGCCTTGCTGGGCTCGCTCTCTCTCACTGTGATCGCCGGACAGCAGGATGACCTTGGGCAGGTTGATTTTCTGACCGGCGACGTCAAAGGCACCATCTCGTGGAATGGAGCGCCGCTCGGCGGATTGCGGGCGCGGGGAGTGGGAGCCTACATCCTGGGTCTGACCAATGGTCTCCTGGACGCCGGTGGGAGCTACCACCTTCCGAATGTTCTTCCCGGCGCGTACACCCTCATCATCTTCTCCCCCGGCTGCTCCGAAGTACCCGCGGAGAAGCTGGGCGAAGCCGCCATCACCGTCACCGCTGGGGCGACCACCACTGCCGATGTGGATATCACCGCGACCGCCGGACTTGTGACCGGCTCGATCACCTCCAACGGCGTCCCGGTACCCAGTCCAACGATCATCATCGACGGCGTCTGCTCGTCCTCCGCGTGGAGCAGCGACGACACCGGCCAGTTCGCCCACTTCACGGCGCCCGGTTCCTACACCGCCCAGGTCAGAGGCGGTAGCGCCTTGCTGGGCTCGCTCTCTCTCACCGTGATCGCCGGACAGCAGGACGACCTTGGACCGGTGGATTTTCTGACCGGCGATGTCAAAGGCACCGTCTTGTGGAACGGGGCGCCGCTCGGCGGATTACAGGCGCGGGGAGTGGGAGCCTACATCCTGGGTCTGACCAGTGGCCTCCTGGACAACGGCGGAAGCTACCACCTGCCGAACGTTCTCCCCGGCGCGTACACCCTCATCATCTTCTCCCCCGGCTGCTCCGAGGTACCCGCGGAGAAGCTTGGAGAAGCCGCCATCACCGTCAGCGCCGGGACGACCACCACTGCCGATGTGGACATCACCGCGACCGCCGGACTTGTGACCGGCTCGATCACCTCCAACGGCGTTCCGGTACCCAGTCCAACGATCATCATCGACGGTGTTTGCTCGTCTTCCGCCTGGAGCAGCGACGACAGTGGTCACTTCGCCCACTTCACGGCGCCCGGTGCTTTCAGTGCGCGCGTCTCCGGTGACAGCACCTTTCTGGGATCCTTTTCATTCGGCGTGGTCGCCGGCAAGACCACCGACGTCGACATCCTGACAACTCCAGCGGGCACCGATGTCGTCGTCGATCTCAGTGGTGGCATCGCCAGCGTGAACGGCATGTCTCTGGATTTCACTCAGGTCACCACCGCCGGCAGCACCACGGTCGTGGAAAGCGGCGCCTGCTCCCCGGCGTGCAACCCACCGCCGACCGGATACGAGGTGGTCGGGGCGCGCTTCTGGGACATCAGCACGACCGCCGCCTTCACCGGTCCTATCCAGGTCTGCATCCATTACGATCATACCGAGGTGACCGGCGACGAATCCGCTCTCCGCCTGGTCCACGACGACGGTTCGGGGTTCGCGAACATCACCACCTCCCTGGACATCACCCGTCACATTGTCTGCGGCAGCACCAACTCGCTGTCGCCCTTCGCGGTGGTGCAGCCCAAACCCGGCACCAACACTCCCCCGGTCGTCAGCGTGCCCGGCAACATCGTCGCGCAGGCAAACGCTCCCGGTGGAGCGACGGTGGTGTTTACCGTCACCGCGACCGATGCTCAGGACTCCGCATTGGCGCCGTCGTGCTCGGCCGCGTCGGGTTCAACGTTCCCCATCGGGACGACGGTCGTCACCTGTACCGCGACCGATAGCGGCGGTCTGTCCGGGTCGGCCGCCTTCACCGTGACGGTGGTGGATACGACAGCCCCGGTGATGGGGAACATCCCCGCGGCGATCGTCGCCTATGCCACCAGCACCAAGGGCGCAAAAGTAACCTACACAAAACCGACGGCCCGGGACGCGGTCGACGGCACCCGTCCCGTGACCTGCACGCCGGCCTCGGGTGCAGCGTTCCGGGTCGGCAAGTCCACCGTCACCTGCACGGCCGCCGACAAGTCCGGCAACCCGAGCAGTGCGACGTTCACCGTGTGGGTGCAATACCAGGCGCCCGCCGACGGCACGTTCTTCCTGGCGCCCATCCGCGCCGACGGCGGCTCGATCTTCCGCATCGGCCGCCCGGTGTCCGTCCGCTTCAAGCTCACCGGCGCCAGCACCGGGATCACGAACCTCGTCGCCAGGCTGATCGTCACCAGGGTCTCCAGCGCCGTCCAGGGCTCGACCGTCGACACCAGCGACGAGACCGACGACGATACCGACTTCATCTTCAAATATCGCCCTGGCCTCAAGCTGTACGTCTACCGTTGGAAGACGTCGAACCAGTCCCAAGGAACGTATCGATTGAACGCCGACCTCGGCGACGACGTCGTCCACCAGGTGAACGTGTCGCTGAAGGCCGCAAAGTGAAATTCGCCGACCTGGCTGGCTGGACATGCGTCCTGCTGCCGCTCATCGCGACGTCATGTCGCGGTGGCGCCGGGAATGGACCGCTGGAACGAAGGCGGGCCGATCTCGACTTTTCCACCGGTGACGTACAGGGGACCATCCTGTGGAATGGAGCGCCGATCGACGCACAGAATTTACAGGGCGGTCTGTTTGCCAACGATCCTGGTGGCGCATTCGTCTGGGTCTACAGCAGCAATTACTCGGCCGCCAACCTGCCACCAGGAGACCACGCGCTCACCCTGTACGGGGGTGCTTACTGCTTTGATCCTTCGAACAAGCTCGGAGAAACCAGCTTCACGATCACGGCGCAATCGACGACGACCGCGGACTTCGACCTCACCGCGACCGCCGGACAGCTGCACGGCTCCGTCGAGATCAACGGCGTCCCGCTGCCCGGTGCCTGGATCGTCATCGACACTCAGTCTCAGTGCCCGATCGGTTCCTCGGTCATTTTCCAGTACGGAAGCAACCTCCGTGGCTTCAGCACCGACGGGAACGGTGGTTTCTCCCGGCTCCTTGCCCCCGCAGACTATACGGCCTCGGTCTATGGACCATCGGGACAGATCGGATCGCTCTCGTTCACGATCCTCCCCGGGCAAACCACCGACGTCGGAGCGATCAACATTCCGACGGGCGCCTTGCAATGGTCGATCTCGTGGGGAGGCACGCCGGCGGGAACGCAGGAAAGCAACGGTCTCCTCGCCGCGACCTCGGGCGGCCCAAGCTTCTGGGTTCGCGCCCCGGCCGGGACGGCGCCAGCTGTATCGGCCGGGCCCCACACGCTTGGTCTGTTCGCCAGCTCTTGCAGGGACGCCACCAACAAGCTGGGCGAAACGATCTTCACGGTGACCGCCGGTGCGACCACCAGCACCGTCTTCGATCTCAGCGCCACCGCCGGCAGAGTGACCGGTTCGATCGCCCTCAACGGGGTTCCCTTCTCTGACGCCAGGATCGCCTTCGATCCCCAGTGTTCAAACACCGATTTCTCTTTCGGCAATGGAGACGGGTTTTCGTACAGCTCGGTGTACCCCACCGAGGCCAATGATTCGCTGTCACCCACCTTTCCTGTCGGTCAGGACGGCAGCTTTGCGAGATTGCTGGCCCCAGGGAGCTACACCGCCCACGTCTCCGACTCATCGGGCCGTCTTCAATCGCTTTCTTTCGACGTCACAGCGGGCCAAACCACCAGCGTCGGCAACATCGACATTCAAGTGGGTGCCGTCCAAGGCACGGTCTTCTGGAATGGAGCGCCCATCGGCACACTGGAATCAGTCGGTCAGCGCATGCACGTCGCCGAGCCCGGTGGCCTCAGCTCGCAGCTCGAGGGCAGCAGTTACTCGGTGGCGACCCTGTCGCCCGGATTGCACACGCTCGGTCTTTACACTGGCTATTGCACCGATCTGGCCGACCGAATTGGAGAAACCGCGTTCACAGTCAACGTGGGCGCCACCACCACCGCGGACTTCGAGCTGAAGGACACCGCGGGAAAGATCACCGGATCCGTCACGGCGAATAACGTCCCGGTTCGGACGTTTATCACCACCGATAACAGCTGCATTCAGTTCGCCAGCGATGAGACCGGGCGGTTCGCCCGGCTTCTGCCTCCCGGAGAGTTTGGCGCAACTTTCTACGGGCCCGACGGTCAGTTTGGCACCTTCACCTTCAGCATCCTGGCCGGCCAGACCACTGACGTCGACAGCGTCACCACGCCCGCAGGCACGGACGTCTCGACCGAACTGAGCGGTGGAATGAACAGCGTGAACGGCATGTCGCTGGAGTTCGCGCAGGTCATGACCGCCGGCAACACCACGGTGGTCGAAAGCGGCGCCTGCTCCCCTGCGTGCAACCCGCCGCCGACCGGTTACGAGATAGTCGGCACGCGGTACTGGGACCTCAGCACGACAGCCATCTTCAACGGTCCCATCCAGGTCTGCATTCACTATAATTTTTTCGAGGTGACAGGGGACGAGTCGGCTCTCCGGCTGGTGCACGACGACGGTTCGGGATTTGCGAACATCACCACCTCGCTGGACAGCACTCTTCACGTCATCTGCGGTACCGCCAGCTCGCTGTCCCCGTTCGCGGTGGTGCAACCCAAGCGCGGCGGAGCTTGCACCAGTGGCGCCGACTGCGGAACGCACTTCTGCGTCGACGGCGTGTGCTGCAACAGCGCGTGCGGCAGCGGCGATCCGGGCGATTGCCAGGCCTGCTCCGTGGCGGCGGGCGGAACCACGAACGGCCTCTGCACGCCGGTTTCCACGGCACACGTCTGCCGCCCCAGCGCCGGCATCTGCGACGCCGCCGAGATGTGCGACGGCTCGAGCCTGCAGTGCCCTGCGAACACCTTCGTCCTGGCTGGAGCGATCTGCCGCGAGAGCGCGGGGGCCTGCGACGTCGCGGAAGTCTGCACGGGTGCGTCGGCGAACTGCCCGCCCGACGGCATGATGGCAGCAGGCACGATCTGTCGCGCCAGCGCCGGTGCCTGCGACGTCGCCGAGACCTGCTCCGGCAGCGCCGCCGCCTGCCCGCCCGATTCGTTCGTCGCCGCGGGCATGATCTGCCAGCCCGCCAGCAACGCCTGTCAGTCGCCGGGAACCTGCAGCGGGGCCGGCGCCGTGTGCCCGGGGGTGACATCCATTCCGGGCTGCTCGCTCGACAAGACGCCCCCCGTGTTCGGCAATGTCCCGGGCCCGATCACCGCCTTCGCCACCAGCACCAGCGGCGCCAGGGTCACGTACACGAAACCCACCGCCACCGACGCCGTCGACGGCGCGCGTCCGGTGACCTGCACGCCGGCCTCAGGTTCAACGTTCCCGGTCGGCAAGTCCACCGTCACCTGCACGACCGCCGACAGGTCCGGCAACCCGAACAGCGCGACGTTCACCGTGTGGGTGCAATACCAGGCGCCCACCGACGGCACGTTCTTCCTGGCGCCCATCCGCGCCGACGGTGGCTCGATCTTCCGCATCGGCCGCCCGGTGCCCGTCCGCTTCAAGCTCACCGGCGCCAGCGCCGGGATCACCAACCTCGTCGCCAGGCTGAGCGTCACCAGGGTCTCCAGCGCCATCGAGGGCACCACCGTCGACACCAGCGACGAGACCGACGACGACACTGATTTCATCTTCAGGTTCCGCCCCGGCGTGAAGTTCTACGCCTACCGCTGGAAGACCACCAACCAGACGCAGGGTACGTATCAACTGAAGGCCGACCTGGGCGACGGCGTCGCGCACCAGGTCAACGTTTCGCTGAAGGGCGCCAGGTAGTGGTATCCGCCGAAGGCGGATGGTCACGTGGAATGAGCGCCGCTCTGACCAGCCAGAAACTGCGACCACAGTCGTCGCCGTGGACGTTGTTCGCCCTGGCGATCGGAACACTGATCTCTGCTGTGCCGACGCCCGCGTGCGTGTCCCGGGACGCTGGCGAGCAACCGCTCGAACACCGGCGGTCGGCGCTCGGCCGACCGTCCGTGCTGGTGGGCGCAACCAAGGTTGCGGCAGGGTACTCGCATAGCTGCGCTCTTTTGAATACGGGCGCGGTCGTCTGCTGGGGCCATGCCTCCTTTGGCCAGCTCGGCAACGGAGACGCTTCCGACTCCGCCGTACCGGTCTTTGTCTCGGGTCTATCGGACGCCGTGGCCATCGACGCAGGAGGTTTTCACACCTGTGCGCTGCGCAGGACCGGCGCTGTCGTCTGCTGGGGCAATGTCCTGGCTGGCGGTCTCGGCGACGGAAGCTCCAGCAGCTCACTGGTGCCGGTTTCTGTCTCGGGCCTCTCCGACGCCGTGTCCGTCCGGGCGGGCTTTGACCACACCTGTGCCGTTCGCGCGACCGGCCAGGTGGTGTGCTGGGGCCGCGGCGACTTCGGCCAGCTGGGGAACGGAAGCGCGAGCGGATCGACAGCGCCCGTTGCCGTCGCGGGCCTTTCCGATGCGGTGTCTGTCGGGGCAGGCAACTACCATACGTGCGCGGTTCGCTCGACCGGGCAGGTGGCCTGCTGGGGCTACGGTGGCGCGGGGCAACTTGGCAACGGAGACTCGATCGACGCCAGCGCGCCTGTCACTGTTTCGGGCGTCGTTGATGCCGTTTCCGTTGCGGCAGGTTACTTCCATTCCTGCGCCGTTCGGCAGACGGGCGGCGTGGTCTGCTGGGGCCAGGACGAGGCAGGGCAACTCGGCAACGGCGACTCGATCGACTCCTCCTTGCCGGTCGCGGTGACGGGCCTCTCCGACGCTGTGTCTGTCGGTGCTGGTGAGCAGCACACTTGCGCGGTTCGCGCCGGCGGTGAAATTGTCTGCTGGGGCCTCGGCTTTCGAGGCCAGCTGGGAAGCGGCGGCTGGCTGGAATCGCACGTCCCGGTCACGGTCGTGGGTCTCTCGGACGCCCTCGCTGTGGCCGCCGGCTCTGAGCACAGCTGCGCCGTCCGTGACACCGGGGAGGTCGCCTGCTGGGGCACCGGGCTCCATGGGCAACTCGGAAATGGGAGCTTCCCCTTTTCTCTCGAGCCGGCCACGGTGACCGGCGTTTTCGACGCGGTTTCAGTGACGGCGTCGGGGTACCACAGCTGCGCCGTTCGCGCGACCGGCCAGGTTGCCTGCTGGGGCACCGGTGTAAACGGAGAGCTCGGAACGGGAAGCGTGACTGTCTCTTCCGTGCCGGCCGCTGTCAGCGGCCTTTCCGATGCCGTGTCCGTCTCGGCTGGCGACAATCATACCTGTGCCCTTCACGGGACCGGGCAGGTCGCGTGCTGGGGACGTGGCTTCAACGGTCAGCTGGGAGACGGCCGTTCGACCGACTCTCAGACACCGGTCGCCGTCACGGGTCTGTCCGATGCGACCTTCCTCGCCGCAGGCGGCTCATCGACGTGCGCCATTCGTTCGACCGGCGAGCTTGTTTGCTGGGGATGGGGCGGCGCGGGGCAATCGGGGACCGGTTTCTTTCAAAACTTTCCCACACCGGTGGCTATCCCAGGGGTGCCCAATGCGGTCTCGGTCACCGCCTCCGAGAGTCACACGTGCGCCATTCACGAAAGCGGCGAGGTGCTGTGCTGGGGTACTGGTACCTTCGGCCAGCTGGGAAATGGGAGCACGTCCAGCTCCCCCACTCCTGTCGCTGTTGCCGGTCTTCTCGACGCCGTGTCTGTCGCGGCCGGCCGTTTCTTTACATGCGCGGTTCGCGCCGATGGAACTGTCGTTTGCTGGGGTCTCGGCGACCTGGGGCAACTGGGGAACGGGAGCATGTCCAACGCCCCGGTGCCGGTTGTTGTCACAGGTCTGTCCGACGCGATCTCCGTCTCTGCGCGCTATATGCATGCCTGCGCCGTTCGCCGCAGCGGCCAGGTTGCCTGCTGGGGCAACGGCGGCAGCGGCCAACTCGGAGATGGAGGCTCGCTCGGCTCTTCCGTGCCAGTCGCAGTCAGCGGCCTTTCCGACGCCGTGTCAGTGACGACAGGCGTGGCCCACACCTGCGCCGCTCGCCGCACCGGCCAGGTCGTGTGCTGGGGTACGGATGACAGCGGTCGGCTGGGTATCGGCAGTCCGTGGATGTCCAATGTACCCGTTGCTGTCTCAGGCCTTGGCGATCTGGCGTGCACCAGGGGCACCGAGTGCGCCTCCGGCTTTTGCGTCGACGGGGTCTGTTGCGACAGCGCATGCGGTGGCGGCGATCTGAACGACTGCCAGGCCTGCTCGCGGGCCGCCGGAGGCACCAGCGACGGGATCTGCGGCCCGCGGCGCGCGGGGATGATCTGCCGTGGCATCGCCGGCGTCTGCGACGTCGTCGAATCGTGCACGGGCACCTCGCTGGCCTGTCCAGCGGACGGCTTCGTGCCCGCGGGGACCGGCTGTGGCAACACGGCGCCGGGCATGTGCGAGACAGCCGCTGTCTGCGGCGCGGCCCCGGCCTGTCCGGGGCCAGCGCCGATGGCCAACTGCTCCGCGGCGACTGTCGCCGCCTGCTCCGCATCGTGCGCCCCGATCAGCCTGCGCGGGGGCATCGCCGTCGAGGACGGGCTCACCGTCGAGTTCCAGGGCGGCATGACAACCGGCGAGATCTCCGTGCGGCCCTGCGACGCCGTGTCTCCGCCGCCGACCGGGTACAGAGTCGTCGATGGCGTGATCGGCAAGTACTGCTGGGATCTCGAGGTCAGCGACAGCGTGAGCTATGAAACGCCGCCGCCGATCATTGTCTGCATCCACTATCCGGAGGCCATCGCGTCCAGCGAAGCCACCTTCCAGATGGTCCACGACGACGGCAGCGGCGTGTTCGCCATGAACACCACCGACCGGTTTCCTGACGACAACACCATCTGCGGTTTCGCGTATTCACTGTCTCCCTTCGCTCTCGTCCTGCCGGCCGACACGACGCCCCCCGTCTTCAGCAACGTGCCGGACCCCATCACCGCCTTCGCCACCAGCACGGCCGGCGCCAGGGTCACGTACACCCTTCCGAAGGCAGTCGACGCCATCGACGGCACGCGGCCGGTGACCTGCTCGCCTGCGTCCGGCACGACGTTCCCGCCCGGCAAGACGACCGTCACATGCACGGCCGCCGACAAGACCGGCAACACGGCGCCGGCGGCGTTTACCGTCTGGGTGCAATACCAGGCCCCTAGCGACGGCACGTTCTTCCTTGCGCCCATTCGCGCCAACGG
>DATLVT010000972.1:0-7074 GCA_035577105.1 Polyangia bacterium | reverse complement strand
ACTGATCGACGAGGCAAATCGATGGGAATCGCCTGTTAGGTAGTAAAAACATACCGTTGAAGTTGGTCAAGAACAAAGTCCTCATGGCATGCACACTTGACCTGGACGCGCGGCCGTCAGCGCTGTCTGGTCGGACCAATGTCGCCGCAGTGCGGGTCTGCGCCGCGGGATCGCCGGGGTCGTCGAAAGCGTCGCGTCGCCGTCCCACCCAGGACCGCGCTGGCCTACGGGGCGATGGTCGCGCGGCCGCAGACGATCGAGAACGCGTCCATGACGTCGCCCTCTCGAACCAGGGAGCCCGCGCCCAGCTGGCCGGTGGCGCACTTGACTGTGGCGAACGCCATTCCACCGTTGCCCCCGATCGCGGTCAGTGACGTCGTCGTCGCTCCTGGCGTCAGCGTCGTACCGACGGCCGACGAGGCGGCGGTCACAGGCGCACAGACGAACACCAGCTGATCGACGAAGGAACCGGTGCGTCCCGAGAAACCGACAATCACCTGGTCGGCGGGACAGGTGCGCGTCCACGCCATCGTTCCGGCCATTCCGCGCGCAGGAAGGGTGGCACCCGGTTTGACGGTGACCGTCGTTCCGACGATCTGAACGATGCCGCAGTGGGCGGCGATCTGTCGATTGATAGAGTCCATGGTGGCCGATGCCGCCTGGGCGTTGCCGCTGAAACCGATCAGCGCCTGGCCAGCAGGACAGTCGTCTTGATACGGAGACCCGCCCGCGGCATTTCCAACCAACGTCGTGGGATTGGCGCCGACCAACGTCGCAGCATGCGAGGCCGGCGCTGCATCGGTCGCATCACTGTCACCAGCTTCCCGGGGCGGTGTCTCCATGGCGGCGTCGATGACGGCGACTCCCCCGGAACCAGCGTCGGTCGTCTCGGTGACGGCGCCGCCGCTGCCGCCCGCGCCACCGGTGCCGCCCCCGCCCGCTCCACCACTGCCAGTCACCGGCACCGAATCGCCGCCGGTTCCGGCATTCGGATCACCGCTATCCGGGCCGGAGGGGGAGATGTCCAGCGGCGCATCCGCATTGCCACCAGCGGCGGTGAAATGTTCTCCAGAACACGCCGAGAATAGAATCCCCAGCGCTGCGCTGCCAAGAACGACGGCAACGGCGCGACCCGGTCGGAAAGACGCAGGCGAAAGACGATGCCGTGTCAGCGCCATTCACGCCGCAGTCTACTATACGGAAAACACCGCGCCGACGAATGCGCAGCGGCAATGCCAGGTCCAGACTCCGGCGAGAGTGCCCTCTCTAAAGTTTCATGGCCAAACAGGGGCACGCGCTGACCGTGACTCGTCGGCCCCTTCACCCGGGGCGCCGCGCGCCCCAGGCCACCGAGTGCTCGTTTGCACCGGGAGAACCCGGGGAAAACCGGGGAAGTTGAAAAGGCTGACGAACTCGTGGATCCTGAGCGCGGCCGCAGCGCGTCTTGCTATCGGGGGAGCGGGCGGGTTGGCCGACATGCCATGTTCAAAGCGCCACACATAGCTCTCCCGCCGACTCTTCTGGCGGCGATAGTGATGCTGGCGGCCGCCGGGCCGGCGGCCGCTCAGTCGGCTTCGACTCCTTCCAGCACCGCCGCTGAACCGGCGCCCACGGCGTCACCACCCCCTGTTGCGCCACCGGCGCCCGCGCCGCCCGAGCCGGCGCCGCTTGCGGCACCCGCGCCGCCTGCGCCGCCGGTCATCTCCCAGGCGCCGCCCCCGCCGGCGGACGAACGGCTGGCGATCCTGCCTGTCGACATCCACGCCTTCGCCAGCCAGGGGTTCATCCTCACCACCGGCAACGACTACATCGTCGCCGATACCAAGCATGGCAGTTTCCAGTTTTCCGAGGTCGGGCTGAACGTCACCAAGGAGATCACCGATCGGTTGCGTCTTGGCGTGCAGGCGTTCGCGCAGAACCTGGGGCTGGGCGGAAACTTCAACCTGAAGGCGGACTGGTATTACGTCGACTATCGATGGACCGACTGGTTCGGGTTCCGGGCCGGCCGTCTCAAGATTCCCTTCGGCATCTACAACGAGATCAACGACGTCGACTCGGCGCGCGTGCCCATCCTGCTGCCCCAGTCCGTCTATCCTTTGCAGGGCCGAAATTTTCTGTTCGCCCAGACCGGCGCCGAGGTTTACGGCTTTCTCCGTTCCAGCTCTGCCGGC
Organism: Polyangia bacterium; assembly: GCA_035577105.1. Lineage (GTDB taxonomy): Bacteria > Myxococcota_A > Polyangia > Fen-1088 > Fen-1088 > DATKEU01. The sequence goes on along the minus strand of DATLVT010000972.1, from coordinate 4,903 downwards.
GCGCTGGATTATCGCCTGTACTTCGGGACGATCTTCATCGATTTGGCCATCCTGACGCCGACCGGCAGTCCGGTGCAGTTGCAGTTGAACGTGCGGTACGTGGGCGGCGGTCGACTGTTCTGGGAGACGCCCCTGCCGGGTCTCCGTGTGGGCGCCAGCGTGCTGGCGGTTCATCTGGACACCACCGCCTTTGTCAGCGGAATGATGTTCTCCATCGCCAACCAGTCGCTGCTGGCGATGGGATCGGCGGAATACGCCGTGAACGGGATGGTGGCCACTGTGGAATACAGTCGCTGGCACGCCCATCAGGACAGCGTGCTTCCATCGTCAAACTTCAGCCGGACCAGTGAACGCTCGTACGCGATGCTCAGTTACCGGGTGTCCAGCTGGTTTCAGACGGCGCTCTATTACGCCCTCTTTTTCCCCGACGTCAGCCAGCGCAAGGGGAGCGATGCGTCCCGACAGGACGACGCTTCGTTGACGCTGCGCTTCGACGCCAACGCCCACTGGATCGTCAAGGCCGAAGGCCACTACATGGTCGGGACAGCCGGCCTGGGGGCGCCACTGAGCATCTCGACCATTCCCCCCAATGAAGAACGTCACTGGACCGTCTTCCTCCTGAAGACGACAGGGTATTTCTAGCGTGAGCTTGCCGGCGCCACATAGGTTCGTTCTGCCTCTGGCGATGGGGCTGGTGGCGTTCCTGGCAGCGCTGTTCGCGCAGGCCGACCCACCCAAGCCCAGCTATCAGATTGTCTGTCATCCCGGCAACGCGGTCACGACCGTGGAACGTCAGTTTCTGGCCGACGCCTTCCTGAAGAAGGTCAGGGCCTGGCCCGGCGGCGACGTCATCAAGCCGGTCGATCTGCTGGCCAGTTCACCGGTGAGGCGCCTGTTCAGCGAGACGATCGTCCGGCGACCGGTCGACGCTATCTTGAACTTCTGGCAACAGTGTATTTTCTCGGGCCACGATGTGCCGCCACCCGAGCTGGACACCGACGACGAGGTGATCAGCTTTGTCCTCAGGAGCCGGGGGGCCATCGGTTACGTCTCTGGCACCGCCAACCTCCGGGGGGCCCGGATCCTGACTGTGAAGTGACTCCAGGTTCACCTGTATTCTGAGATCGCCCGGTTGCTTTTTGGCCCGCGCAGCCTAATAGCCTACGGCCATGATCGGACCACTTCGCACCGAGGACGCGGTTTCCTACGGCGTTGTCCACCACTCGAAGACCATCCCGGTGAGCGTGACAGCGTGTGGTCTTTCGGCGCGCGATGCGGAGACGGGCGTCCGGAACGTCTGCCCAAGCTCGCCCAACTGGGACGACGTGAGCTGTCCGAAGTGCATCGCGGCCCGGGGCGTTAATTTCCTCCGCGGTCTGTACTGACGCTCAGCCGATCCGGCGGGCGTGCGTGTAGACGTTCGCCGAGGCGCCGCGCACGAAGCCGACGAGGGTGATCCCCACTTCCTCGGCCAGGTCGACGGCCAGGGCCGACGGCGCCGACACGGAGCAGACAATGGGCACGCGCGCGATCGCCGCCTTCTGCACCAGCTCGAACCCGGCCCGCCCGGACAGCAGCAGGGCGGTGCCCGCCAGGGACGCGGCGCCGGCGCGCAGCCACGCCCCGATCACCTTGTCGACGGCGTTGTGACGCCCGACGTCCTCGCGCACGAGGAGCCGGGTGCCGTCGGCCTGAAAGAGACCGACCGCGTGAAGCCCGCCCGTCGCGGCGAACACCGGCTGCGCCGCGCGAACCGCGGCGGGGAAGCCCAGCACGACGGACAGCGGCACGCGCGTCTCGTCGGTGAGGACGGGGATGCGCCGTCTCACGGCCGCGATGCTCTCCTTGCCGCACAGCCCGCAGGCCGCCGTGGCGCGCAGCACGCGTCGCGCGGCCGCGACGTCAAGCCGGCTGCCCGGTGCCGCCACCACCTCGACGACGTTCTGCCGATCGCGCCCGGCGCCGCCGCCCGCTCGCAGCGCCGCGATCTCCTCCATCGACGAGATGACGCCCTCGGTGAACAGCAGCCCCGCCGCCAGGTCGAGATCGTCGCCGGGCGTCCGCATGGTGACCATCAGCGCCTCACCGGCCACGCGCAGCTCGAGAGGCTCCTCGGTGACCACCAGGTCTCGTTCGGCGGCGCGGAGGGCTGACCGGTCGGACTGCCCCCGCCGCTCCACGGTCCGCTCCACCGCCTGAACGCCGGCCTCCGACCACAGGGGCAAAGGGCGCGAGGCTGGCCGGTGCGTCATGCCCGGATCCTAAACATTAATTCCCCCCATACCATCCCTTCCGGCGGGTGTTACGTTTCCCGGGCGGCGAGCTGCCAGCGGAGGTCTCCGTGGCTGATCATTCCAAGGACGAGAACAGCGCCCCCGGGCAAGCCGACGACAAGATCGACGTTCGCGACGCGGATCGCGCACGAGGCGTCCCCGGGGCCGAGCCCCCCGTCGAGAAGACGGCGAAGACGGGCAAGCGCGATCTCAGCGCCGCCGGCTTCACGTCGATCTGGGAGACGGTCCACCGCGGCGCCCGGGAGATGGGGCCGGGGCGCAGCGTACGAACCTTGCTGAAGATCAACCAGAAGGACGGCTTTGACTGTCCCAGCTGCGCCTGGCCCGATCCGGACGACGAGCGCAAGACGGCGGAGTTCTGCGAGAACGGCGCCAAGGCGGTCGCCAGCGAGGCCACCAGGGCCCGGGTGACGCCGGCGTTTTTCGCGCAGCATTCGATCAGCGCGTTGCTGGGACAGAGCGACCTCTGGCTGGAGCGCCAGGGGCGCCTCACCCATCCGGTCGTGCGCCGCGCCGGCTCCGATCGCTACGAGGAGATCTCGTGGCCGGATGCCTTCGCGCTGGTCGGCCGCGAGCTGAACGCGCTCGGCTCACCCGACGAGGCGGTCTTCTACACCTCGGGACGCGCCAGCAACGAGGCGGCTTTCTTGTATGGACTCTTCGCGCGGCAGTTCGGGACCAACAACCTTCCCGACTGCTCGAACATGTGTCACGAGTCGAGCGGCCTGGGCCTGACGGAGACCATCGGCATCGGCAAGTCGACGGTGAAGATCGAGGACTTCTCGTACGCCGACAGCATCTTCGTCATCGGCCAGAATCCGGGCACCTGCCATCCGCGCATGCTGACCGAGCTGCAGAAGGCGGCGCGCAACGGCTGCAAGATCGTCAGTGTCAACCCGCTGCCCGAGACCGGAATGCTGCGGTTCAAGAACCCGCAAGAGCCGTTCCGCCTGCTCGGCCGCGGCACGCCCATCGCCAGCCTGTTTCTGCCCGTGCGGGTCAACGGTGACGTCGCCCTGTTCAAGGGCATCATGAAGGAGATGCTGGAGCGCGATCGGGCGGCGGGCGGCCGCCTGCTGGCGCGAGACTTCATCGCGCACCAGACCGAGGGATTCGAGGCGCTGGTCGCCGATCTCGACGCCACGCCCTGGGAGAACGTCATCGCGGCGTCGGGCGTCGCCCGGCAAGAGATCGCCGCGGCGGCCGAGATCGCCCTCGGCTCCGAGCGCATGATCTGCTGCTGGGCCATGGGGATCACCCAGCATGAAAACGGCGTCGCGAACGTGCAGAGCATCGTGAACTTCGCCCTGCTGCGCGGGCAGATCGGCCGGCGCGGCGCGGGCCTTTGCCCCGTGCGCGGGCACAGCAACGTGCAGGGCGATCGCACCGTCGGAATCTGGGAGAAGATGAGCGACGCGTTCATGAAGGCGCTGGGCAAGGAGTTTCATTTCACGCCCCCGCCCGAGCACGGCCTGGACACCGTCAAGGCGATCCCCGCGATGCACCAGGGGCGCGTCAAGGTGTTCGTCGGCCTGGGCGGGAACTTCCTGTCCGCGACGCCGGACACCCACTACACGTCGGAGGCCATGAGCCGCTGCCGGCTGACGGTCCAGATCTCGACGAAGCTGAACCGCGGCCACCTGGTGACGGGCGCGCAGGCGCTGATCCTGCCGTGTCTGGGGCGCACCGAGCGGGACGTCCAGGCGTCGGGCGAGCAGTTCGTCACCGTCGAGGACACCACCGGCGTCGTCCACGCGTCCCGCGGCGTCCTGCCGCCCGCCTCGGAGCACCTGCGCAGCGAGACCGCCATCGTGGCGGGCCTGGCGATGGCGACGCTGGGATCAAGGACGACGGTGGACTGGCAGGGCCTGGCCGATGACTATGACCGGATCCGCGAGCACATCGAGCACGTCGTCCCCGGCTTTTCCCAGTACAACCGCCGGGCGCGGCAGCCGGGGGGCTTCTACCTGCCGAACGGACCGCGCGAGGGGACCTTTCCCACGCCGTCGGGGCGCGCCAAGTTCACCGTGCACCCCATCCCCCAGCACGCCCTGGGCGACGGGAGGCTGCTGCTGACGACACTGCGCAGTCACGATCAGTTCAACACGACGATCTACGGTCAGGACGACCGCTATCGCGGCATCTTCGGCGGCCGGCGCGTCGTGTTCCTGAACGCCGACGACATGCGCGAGCGCGGCATCGAAACCGACGAGCCGGTCGACATCGTGAGCCACCACGCGACGGAGCAGCGCCGCGCCGACGCCTTCAAGGCGATTCCCTATCCCATCCCGCGCGGCTGCGCGGCAGCGTATTACCCCGAAACCAACGTCCTGGTCCCGGTGACCAGCGTCGCCGCCGGCAGCAACCAGCCGACCTCGAAGTCCATCGTGATCACGCTCGAGCGCCGGACGTCGGCCTGAGCCGTGCGCTCTCATGATTCGTCACATCTTGCGGGAGTTGACGTGGACCTTGCCGCGTCCGCCTCCTCCGCGTGGGCGGGTCCTGTCGCTGCAGGAAACCTTCCCCATCGGGCCGGTCCGCCGGGGCCGCGTTCGAGATTCTAGACAACGCGAGTTGTGTATCCGAAGCGCAGAGGGACAACGGCCCCG
>DATLVT010000971.1:0-3012 GCA_035577105.1 Polyangia bacterium | reverse complement strand
CGAGGGCGTGGCGCGCAGGAAGTGAGCGCACAGGGCGCCCAGATCTTCCAGGCGGTTTCGCAGCGGCGGCAGGTGAATGGGCGCCGCGCCCAGGCGCCCGATCATGTCGTCGCGCAGGCCGCCCGGTCCCTTGCCAGCGCCGCCGCTGACAGCGCCGCTGCGGTTGGTGGCGGCCACGATGCGCACGTCGATGCGGCGCGGGCGCGTGGCACCGAGCGGCGTCATCTCGCGATCCTGCAGAAACCGCAGCAGCTTGGTCTGCGCCTCGGTCGACATCTCGCCGATCTCGTCGAGGAACAGCGTGCCGCCCTCTGCCTCCTCGATGAGGCCCGGCTTGGCCTGGTGGGCGGTGGAGTGCGCCCCCTGGCGGTAACCGAACAGCTCGCTCTCCACCAGCTCGCGCGGGATGGCGGCGCAGTTGATGGCGATGAAACGCCCCTTGCGCCCGCTGGCCTGATGAACGGCGCGGGCATAGACCTCCTTGCCGACGCCGGTCTCGCCCACGATCAGCAGTTCACCTTCGGAGGGCGCCAGCCGCCGCAGGCGATCGCAGGCCAGGGCCATGGTGGGCGAGCTGGTGGCCACCGGTCCGAACGGCTGGACGAGATCGTTCTTGATCGCCTCGAGCTCCAGCGCCGAGACCACGCGAAAGACGCCGACGTGGTTGCCGACGAACACCAGCGCGCCGTCGCGCAACGTGACGTTGCGTTCGATGCGCGCGTTGTCGACCCAGGTGCCGTTCTTGCTGCCGAGATCGAGGAGATCGAACGCCCCCGCCGCCTGCGGCACGATGCGGGCGTGGTGACCGGAGACCAGCGTGTCGTCGTCCAGCAGGGCGACGTTGACGCCGGGGCGGCTGTGCTCGGGGGGGCGCCGCCCGATCTCCAGGCCGTTGCCGACGATCTGCAGGCGCCGGTTGGCGGGCAACCCGGGATTCTCGGCGCTGCCCACCATCAGGAGGACCGCGATGTCCCGCTGCTCCTCAGTCGCCAGCGGCGATTTCACCGCCGTCAGCGTCTGATCGCGGCCGGTCGTCATCCCGGCAGCGTATCACGCCGACGTCGCGGCGGTGGCGAGGTCAGCGGGGCGTGCCGGCCCAGGAGATGGCGTTGCGGAACAGCGTGGCCCAGGCCGTGTTCTGGAACAGCATGGGGCTGTGGCCCATGAAGATGTACAGGTTCTTGCCCTTGACGTTGTCGTTGGTCCAGATGACCGGGTGATCGCCGCCCATCTTGATGGTCGAGTTCGGCATGTAGGAGTTCTCGTCGACGTTGCCCAGCACGTGCACGTTGGGGCGCGGGTTCTTGTCCCAGGTGTACCACTCCTCCATGGCCACATCGAAGGTGGCGGGCACGCCCTTGAAGATGGGGTGGGCGGCTTCCTCGACATGGACCGTCGCCTTGGCGAACGTGGCGATGTAATCCTTGTAGTTGATCTGGCCGAGGATGTTGGTGAAGTACCAGGGCCACGTCACGTTGGAGACGGCGGAGCCGTACAGCGCCGCGTGATGCAGCCCCAGCCAGCCGCCCTTGCCCGAGGTGAGGAACTTCTCGATGGCCGCCTGAGCGGTGGCGTTGAACAGGAAGGGCCGGTAATTCAGCTGCAGGATCAGGTTGTAATTGGCCAGCATGGCGTCGGTGATGCCGTTGCCGTTCTCGACGAACGTGATGGTCATGTTGTTGTCGGCGGCGAACTGCATCAGCCACGGCTTGGCTGCATTCACGAACGGAACGTGCGGGTCGGTGCCCAGCTCGGCGATGGCCAGAATGTTGATCTTCGGCAGAGGCGCGTCGGTCGTGCCGGCATCCGAGGCGTCAGTGGTCGCCGCCGCGTCGGCGCCGCCGGTGCCGATGGCGCCGCCGGTTCCGACGGTACCGCCCGTGCCGACGGTACCGCCGGTGCCGACGGTGCCGCCCGTGCCGGCGACATCGGAGGGCGACCCCATGTCCGCCACCGTGGTGTCATGGCTGCCAGAGTCGACCATCGGTGCCGGGGTGGCCCCGGAACCGCTGCCACAACCGGCAGCCGCCAGGACCATCGCCAATAGCGTCATTGAGCGGAACTTCATGATGTGCACGTGCTCCTTCTAACATCTGGTGGTGGGATTTCGATCAACATCAGTGGCGACAGTGGCAAAGCAAAATTCCTATGTCTTTGTTCCTGTCAGCGCTGACGCCGGCGTCGGCGCGCCACCAACCCCAGTCCCACCAGCAGGAGCAGCGATGACCGACCAGGCGCATCGGTCCTTGCCGACCCGTCCGTCGCCGCGCTGAAGCGGCACGAACAGCCATCGCTGGAAGCCTTGGTTCCTCCCGATCCCGATGTCCCGCCGGTCGCCGCGCCGCCCGAGCCGGTCGCGCCGCCGCTTCCCGCGACCTCGGCGGCAGCCTCCGTCGGGGCGTCGACGGGGGCGTCAGCCGCGGCGTCGACCCTGGGCGCGTCGCTGTTGCCGTCACCGCCGCCCGCTTCCGCTGCGCTGTCGCTGCCGCCTTCACCGGCCGGCCCGTCGGTGGCGTCGGCTCCACCATCCATGGGATCCGCCAGCCGGCCGGCCGCCCACAGCAACGAGTCCCGCAGCAGGCCGGTCCAGGTGGGGTTCTGAAAGTCTGAAGCGTCGTGGCCGGTCCCGATGTAGATGGCCTTGGGGAACTTGTCGCAGATCCAGATCAACGGGTGATCGCCCATCGGTTTGACCTGGCGGTAGCTGTTCTCGTCGGCGCGGCCCAGGACGTGGACGTTGGCGCGCGGGTTACCGCTGAATTCGTACCACTCGTCCGTGATGGTGAACATCGCCGGCATGTTCCGCGTCATCGGCTGCGTGCGATCCTCCATGATCACGCGGCCCATCTGCAGCATGGGGTGGGTTATCCAGGTGACGTGCCCCATCAGATCGTCGAAGAAGGGCCAGTCCGGCAGCGCCTTGCCCGGGCCGATCTCCGAAAGAATGATCAGCCCCGCCGCGTGAACGCCGACCCAGCCCTTGCCTGACTTTACGAAGTTCTCCATGGCGGC
>DATLVT010000970.1:0-11723 GCA_035577105.1 Polyangia bacterium | reverse complement strand
TGCTGGACCGACATGAAAACTATCCTATCGGTCCTGGGTGCGAGCTGTCTGGCGGCGATGATGATTCTCTCGGGCTGCGGCGGCTCGGGCGATTCGGGCGGCACGTGTGGCAACACGCCTGCCTGCGGGGGTGACATCGTGGGCACGTGGACCATCGCCTCATCCTGCGTGACCCCCGGGCCATCAATGCCCGCGGTCTGCCAGGGCACCAATGACATCGCCAATATCAAGATCACCGGCACGATCACGTACAACGCGGACATGACCTACACAGGCAACAGCCTGGTCTCAGGCAGCGAGACCGTGATGCTGCCGCTGTCATGCCTCACCAGCTCGAACGCCCCGGCCACGTGCGACCAACTGGGTCAGCTATACATGAAAGACCCAACTAACCAGTCGGCCACCTGCAGTGGTAGCTCCATCTGCACCTGCAAGATCGTTATTTCGGAGACTTCGATGACAACGGGAACCTATACAACGACCGCCGCCGGTCTCCTGACCGATACCCCGACGGGGGAGTCGCCCTCCCAGACTGACTATTGCGTCAAGGGCAAGACGCTCACCCTCTCGCCCCACGCCGCCGCGGGCATGATGGGCCAGACTTTGACGGGGACGATCACGCTCACGAAGTCGTGAGCCGAGGAGCCGGATCTGTCTAGCGGCTCGATCTTTTCCAGCAACACGAGGGGGGGTTGCTGCTTGATCAGGTCATGCGTGGCGAGCGCGCCGGCGATCACGCGTTGTTAATGAAAATGAATTGTGGAAGCCCATCGACTCCGGCGATGCTGGACCGACATGAAAACTATCCTATCGGTCCTGGGTGCGAGCTGTCTGGCGGCGATGATGATTCTCTCGGGCTGCGGCGGCTCGGGCGATTCGGGCGGCACGTGCGGCAACACGCCTGCCTGCGGGGGTGACATCGTGGGGGCGTGGAAGATCACCTCAGCCTGCCTGAGCCCCGGCGCACCGACGTCAGCGGCCTGCCAGGTCACCAGTGACATCGCGAATATCCAGCTCACCGGCACGGTCACGTACAACGCGGACATGACCTACACAGCCAACACCACGTTCTCGGGCAGCGAGACCGTGACGCTTCCGCTCTCGTGCCTCACCAGTTCAAACAACCAGGCGACGTGCGACCAGCTCGGCGAGCTGTTCATGGGCGACCCGAGCAACCAGACAGCTACCTGCTCTGGCACCACCACCTGTAGCTGCAAGATCGTTTTTTCGAACGCGACCTCGATGACGATGGGAACCTATTCAACGACCGCCGCCGGTATCGAGACCGACACCCCGACGGGCGGCACGCCCTCTCAGAGCGACTACTGCGTCAAGGGCAAGACGCTGACCCTGTCGCCCCACGCAGACACGGGCATGATGGGACAGGCGTTCACGGGGACGATCACGCTCACGAAATCGTGAGAGCTAGAACGACACGACGCGAAGCCCGGGGACGCGCGGAAAGCTCCTCATGTCTCGCGTGATGACCTCGTGACCATGAACCAGAGCGGTTGCCGCGATCATGAGATCTTCAACCGGCAGCCGGTTGCCGGCGGCTGACAACGCGGCGTCGGTGCTGGCGAAGATCCTCGCGGCGGGCTCATCGAAAACCAAGATGGGAAACGTTTGAAGGGCATTCTCGACATAGGCCTCGCGGGCGGCCTTTTCGCTGGCAGGGCGCGATGCACGCCGTGCAAGAGCTCGAAGACCGTCACCACGGAAATGAAATAGTCGCCGGCCAGGGGATCCAGACGGGCCAGTGCCGCCCGCGGCCCCGGGTCACCACGTTCGGCCGCGATGAAAATGCTGGAATCGATCAGCGATCCCAAGGCGAGGTCCGCTGATCAGCTCTGGAGCGACGTTCGCGCACGCCGGCTTTGATATCGTCAGCGAACTCTGGATCCGGCGCGTGACCGTCGATAAAGCGAAGCAGGTCGGCGTTCCGGCACACCCGGCGGCCATCCTCGTTAGTCGTGGTCTGGCCCGTGAACTTCTGCAATACCTCCGACAATTCCGTCGGCGACAGCTGCGCCAGTTCCTCGATCACCTTTTTCGCCCGGGCAGTCATGCGTGGCCTCGCATCAACGAGAGGGTTCGAACAAGATGCTACCACGAGTTGGCGGGTGACGCCCCGCGTGCTGGCGGGGAATTGGCGCGACGAAGCTGGCCTTGCAAGCTCATGGCCGCTCCGCCTTTCCGCGTGAACCTTCCACAGGATACCGCTCCTCGTTCTTCTTCACCTTCGCCAGCATCACCCCCACCAGATCCACGCCGATCCGCTCGCACAGCAGCACCAGGCCGATCCCCACGTCCGCGATCTCCGCCGCGATCCGTTCCCGGGCCGCTGGCTCGCGTGAATGCAGATCCGCCTCCTCGTTCCGGACCCATCGGTATTCGGCCAGCAGTTCGCCGGCCTCCGACGCGACCAGCATGGCCAGGTTCTTCGGGTCGTGGAACTGCTGCCACGCAGGCACAATTTGAAGACTACATCGACGCCCTCGAGGGGCTGCCCCACCCGGGATCGGTGGTGGCCTCCTGGCCGGTTGCGACGATCATGCTGTATCTCGCCCAGCCGCAGCGACACATGCTCCTGCGCCCCTCGGTCAGTCAGCAGGCTGCGCTGCGCGTCGGTTTCGAACTCAACTATGCGCCGCGACCGAACTGGCGGACGTACAGCGCCTTGTTGACGATGAGCCAGCAGCTGATGAAAGAGCTGAGGCCACTCGGTGCGCGCGACTTGATCGATGTTCAGTCGTATATGTGGGTCATCAGTCGGAGCTGATTCGATTGCCGCGGAGGATGTCGACGCCGATCCGGCACAGAAACCAGTCGTGACGCGGACTTACCCGCCAGACCAGCCAAAATCGTTTGGACATGTTGCTTCCGTTCGATCCCGCACCGTGCCGCGCGATTCCGCGGAACGGCGCAGAGTCAGGCACAAGGAGGGAATAAAAATATCGGGTTCCGCCGTCCAGGACCCGCTAGATTGGAAGGCATGAGCGGACGCGCACAGAAGGTGCTTGGCGAAGCCCTCGGCCTCTCGGACGAAGAGAGAGCCGATGTCGCTCTCGAACTGGTCGCCAGCCTCGATGGACCGAGGGATGCCGACGCAGAGGACGCGTGGGTCGTTGAAATCGAACGTCGCGCTCGTCGGGTGCTGGCCGATCCGGAAGGTGGCGAAGACTGGGCCGCTGCCCGGGCCGACATCGAATCAAAGCTCCGCCGACCGTGAAGTCGATCCGGTTAGAGCCGGAAGCCAAGCAAGAGTTGGCCGCGGCGGCGACGCGGTATGAACTACGTCGCGAAGGGCTGGGCCGCGAGCTTATCTCCGAGGTCGACGCAGTCTTGGCGGCGATCGCTCGCAATCCCGGACGGTTCATTCTGTACCCGCGGGTCGACGAGAGGCTCAGTGTTCGCCGGGCGCTGCTGCGACGGTTCCCTTACGCCGTCGTGTTCATCGATGTCGGTGCTGCCATTCGCATCGTCGCCGTCGCCCACGAACGGCGACGACCCGGTTATTGGCAGGTGCGCCTGCGGTAGTCCTCCGCCCAATCGCCATCAGCCCAACCCGCGGTTACTTCGTGCTGACGACCTAGCGACCTTCAAGCCCGACATCATCCCAACGGGCTTTGCCCCGACGACGCGTGAGTTCCTGGAGAGGATCGCGGCGCTGGTCAATCGCTGACATCCACGCCTGAAATCGCAAAACCGAAAGGCCTTGTCGTCCCGACCATGGGTGAGTAATACTTTACTCACCGCCATGGCTCGATTTCAAGCTCTCACCAACAGTGTCCTGGACGCAGAGCTCGAGATGCTCCGCAAACAGCTCGGCCTCGACAGCAGCCAGAAGGCCGAACTGCTCCGTGAGGTCGCCGGTCTGGCAGCCTGGGTCGTCCGGCAGACTGAGCAGGGACGGGAGATTCAAGCTCGAGACGGTCACGGCGTCGAGCCGCTGGTCCATCCCGCGCTTGAGCGCGTCCGTGCGCGCAAGGTGCGCCCCCTCGGTCAGTCCCTGGCGTTGAGCGACAACGAGGCCAAGCGGTTGGCGACCCTGCTCGATCGCCCGTTCAACCCGCCGGCCGCTCTTCGGGCCGCGCTGGCCAGACTGGCGAAGGCAGGACGTCGTCCTCCGAAGCTGCGCTGGAAGAAGTCCGTGGCTGCTTAGCCGATGCCCGTGCGCATCGAGGCGCTTGGCCCCAGCCATCGGCCGCTCCTGACCGGATTTCAAAACCAGCATCCGTCGCTGGCTGAGTACCTGAAACGGTACGCGCTTCGGCACGCCACGAAGGACCTCCTGGCCAGGACGTTCCTGACGATCGACGACGCGCCATCTGGACCCCTTCTGGCCGGGTACTTCAGTCTGGCGACGGTGAGCGTCGATCGGGCGGCGGCAGAAAAGCACCCGAATCTCACACGTCTGCCCCGGTTCCCTATTCCAGGTGTCCTGCTTGCTCGGCTGGCGGTGGACACCCGCGTCCAGGGCCAGGGCCTCGGGCGTTACCTGTTCGAAGAGGCGCTGGGCCTCACCCTGCAACTTGCCAAGGCGGGACCTGTCGCGTTTCGTCTCCTCGTCACTGACGCCATCGACGACGCCGCCGCCCGCTTCTACGCACGCTATGGGCTCGTCCGCCTGAGCGACGAGTATCCGTGCCGGATGGTCCTCGACCTACGACCGATTCTGGAGCCGTCGAGTCCGAGAGGTTGATGCTGCCCGCATGAGGAACTCCTTTGCTTAGCGCTCTTTTGTCGATTCTAGTGGCAGCCGGGGCGCTGGCGGCCGCGCCGTCGGTGACATGGGAGAAGGTCTACGAGGTTCAAGGCGGTCGCGATGCGTGGTTATCATCGGTGCGCGCGCGATCGCGCGATGAATGGTTCGTTGGCGGCCAGTGGGGTGTTGCGCACGGAACGAAGGGGCAGGTCACACGCTATGAGACCCCCGGTCGGCCCGTGGTCGGGCTGTGGGATGGTGGCGAGGAGGGCGTTTTCGCCTTCGGAACGGGAGAGCTAGCCCTGCGTTTCGAGGGGACCTCGTGGATCGAAGAGCACGCAGGGCCGATCGCGAAGAGGGGAACCCACGGCGTCGATTTGCTGTACGTCGCCTTCGTCGATACCGACAAGAAGGTCCCATCGATCGTCGCTTTTGGAACGTCGCTGGCACTCGAGCGACAACCAGACCACACGTGGATCAAGCCCGCTCAACCTGAACTCGAGAAGCTGGTCGAGCGCGGGCAGCTGGGACCGCCGGTCAAGCTTCCGGCCAGCTGCAAGAGAGCGGGTTGGTTCTGGCTGGGAAAGAAGCGCGGGTTCACGGACTGCCACGACGGACGAAGCTTCGTCGCCGACGAGAACGGCGTGGTCACAGAGAAGGGCAAGCTTCCGACGGAATGTATGCGTGCGATCGATGCCCTGACCTCCACCGGCTCCGATCTCTATGCGAGTTGCGGGGGCAAGGTATTCAGAACCGGCGCCGCCGGTTGGAGTTTTTTCGGGACGGTTCCGAAGGAGAAGGAGCTGACCTCGATCTCGTTCGCCGATGGGTGCGTCTTCGTGACAGGGCACCGCAGTATCTACCGATCGTGCTCGGCGCCGTAGGTGGTCCGTCGCGAACCGGCGCGCTGTGTACCCCCGCCGTTAAGCGGTCGCCACCCACCCACCCTTGCCTCCCCCGAACTTCTGTATCGTAGTCAGTGCCGGCATGTCTCGCTCCCGCCCCGCTCACCGCCATCTCCTCCTCACCCTCGCCCTGGCCGCCGCCGCCGTCGCCACGCCCGCCTGCCGCTGGCCCATCCCCGCCTGCCCCGACAAGGGTGGACCCGCGTGGTGGCGTGTCGAGGTCCCGCACTTCGAGGTGTGGACTGATCTCGACGACGACGTCGCGAATCTGGTCGGGTACGACCTCGAGCGCGAGCGGGCGGCCCTGGTGGCGGCTGCGTGGTCGTCCGTCCCTGAACGGGGCGGCAAGCTGGGCGCGATCATCTTGCGAGACGAAGACGAGCTGTCCACCTTCATGGACGCCAAAGGCGTCTTCGTGACCGGCACCGGCGTGCACGAAGGGCTGATTGTCGCGACCGGCGACGTCACTGGCCGCATCTTCAAACATGAACTCGGGCACGCGCTCTCCCGTCAGTACGGCCTGCCTGACAGTGCGCCACTCTGGCTGTCGGAGGGACTGGCCTGTTACCTCGAGTCCACGACCTATCGATCGCCCGCGGGTCAGCTTCGGGTTGGCGATCCGGGGCCGTTCTATGCCGATCAGGCGCTGGTCAACAGACGTTCATTTCGCGTCCTTCGTGAGGGGAATGAACGGACCCGCGCGTTCTATCCGACAAGCTGGCTGCTGGTTCATTTCCTCATCAGCAGCCGGCCAGAGGAACTGCTGCGCTTTCAGGAGCTGCTGGCGCAGGGGATCCCCCCCGACCCAGCCTGGACGATGGCCTTCCCCGACCTTGCGCCGGAGCAGGTGGACGCTGCCCTGACGGCCTACATTCACAACGGAAGTTACGCGGCCAGACAGCGCCCCTGGACCCCGCCGCCCGTGACACCGACCCGCGCGGCCATGCCGGACGCAGACGCACACGCGATTCGGGCGCTGCTGATCGCCTCGGCTGCCAGGGCGATGTCGAAAGGCGAGAGAAAGAAGAAAGCCACTGAGGAGGTCGCAGAGTCCCTGCGCCAGGACCCGGACAACCATCTGGCGGCGCTGGTCCGCCACCGCTTTCTCAGCGGCCCACCTGTCCCCGGTACCGCCCCGCCGCACGCGCCAGCTCGCCCGCGATCTGTGCCCGCAACGCCGCCGGTTCCATCACCTCCGCCGCCTCTCCAAACCCCAGCACCCACCCCACCACCTCCACCGTCCCCCGCACCTCCATCGTCATCTCCAGACCGGCCGCCGTCCGCCGGAACTTCTGGGTCGGGTGCCACATGACCCGCTCGATGTATCTCGCCACCTTCGCATCGAACAGGATTCGCACTTTCGTCCGTTCCCCTCTGATCAACCCGAAGGCGCCTTCGGTGACCTGCTCTGGCCGGTAATCCGCCGGGTACTCGAACTTGTCGCCGCGCAGCCAGTCGACCTTGCGAAAGGCGTCCAGCGCGAAGGTGCGGATCTCGCGGTGCTGGTGGCTCAGCCCCACCAGGTACAGACCCTTCTTGTAGACCATCAGCGTGTACGGCTCGAGAATGAAGGTCTTCTTGCCGCCCGAGACGCTCTCGTGCGTGACGCGCAGGCGCTCCTCGCGCAGCAAGGCGGTGACGATGTCGTTGACGTCCTCGATGCGGCCCTCGTAGATGTGGCGGGCCTCGTTCACGTCGAAGACCTTGCGGTCCAGGTTGCGGGCGGCGGCGAAGTCCTTGCGCTTCAGCTGGGCGCCCAGCTTGGCGAAGACCTCGTCCAGGTCCTCCTTGAATCCGGTGCCGGCCAAAAAATCGAACACCCGACGCGAGAGAAACAGGGCCACCATCTGGGCCGTGGTCAGGGTGACGGTCTGCTGGCGGGCGCTGGCCATCAGGCGCCAGACCTTGCGGCGGACGGTGACCTCCTCGTACAGCGGCTCGTCGGCGATCTGCAGGGCGCGGATGTACCGGATGGCGGTGCGCACGCTGACGCCGAACCGCGCGGCGATGTCATAGACGCTGGCCCCTTCGCCGGTGTTCAGCAGCGCACGCACGTCGGCGAGGCGGCGCGCCGGGGCGTAACGCTCGCGCCGGGAGGTGGGCTTCCCTTTCTTGGGGGTGGCGGTCATGCCGTGCTCTGACCCATTCTGTCATGGGTCCGTCGTAGTGTGGCTACATCAAGAAGGAGCCCGCAATGACGACCACGCAGAACCCGACCACCACCACCGCCACCACCGACATCACCGCCGCCAAGGCACCGACCGCCCAGCAGCTGGAACGCGCCCGCTCGCTGACCACCGCGGTGGCCGACATCGAGAAGCAGTTCGGCAAGGGCGCCCTGATGCGCCTCGGTGAAGGGTCCGGGCGCGAGGAGGTGCCGGTCATCTCCACCGGGTCGATCGGCCTGGACATCGCGCTGGGCACGGGCGGGCTGCCGCGCGGGCGCATCGTCGAGGTCTACGGGCCCGAGTCGTCGGGGAAGACGACGCTGGCGCTGCACGTGGTGGCGGAGGCGCAGCGGCTGGGCGGGGTGTGCGCGTTCATCGACGCCGAGCACGCGCTGGACATCGGCTATGCGCGAAAGCTGGGGGTCAAGGCGGACGACATCCTTCTGTCGCAGCCGGACTGCGGCGAGCAGGCGCTGGAGATCACGGAGATGCTGATCAAGTCGGGGGCGGTGGACGTGGTGGTGATCGATTCGGTGGCGGCGCTGGTCCCCAAGGCCGAGCTGGAAGGCGAGATGGGCGATTCGCACATGGGCTTGCAGGCGCGGCTGATGAGCCAGGCGCTGCGCAAGCTGACGGCGGTGGTGGCGCGCAGCCACACGCTGGTCATCTTCATCAACCAGCTGCGCATGAAGATCGGCGTGATGTTCGGCAACCCGGAGACCACCACGGGCGGCAACGCGCTGAAGTTCTATGCGTCGGTGCGCCTGGACATCCGGCGCATCGGGGCGCTGAAGGACGGCGAGCAGGTGGTCGGCAACCGAACGCGGGTCAAGGTGGTCAAGAACAAGCTGGCCGCCCCCTTCCGCGAGACGGAGTTCGACATCGGGTACAGCCAGGGGATCTCGCGCGCCGGGGAGGTCATCGACATGGGGGTCGAGCTGGGGCTGCTGGAGAAGAGCGGCGCCTGGATCGCCTGCGGCGGGGGCGGCGAGCGGCTGGGCAACGGACGGGAGGCGGCCAAGCAGTACCTGCTGGAGCACCCGGAGCTGTTGCGCGACCTGAGAACAAAGTTGCTGGAGCGGAGCGGGATCGGGGCCGGGGCGGTGAAGGCGGCGGCGGCGGCGGGCACGGCGGGTGCGGGCGGCGGGGACCCGGTGACGGCCAGCACGGCGGTGGCGGGTGCGGGTGCAGCAGCGGCTGCACCTGTACCCGCGCCGGCGCCCACCCGAGCGGCCACCGCCCGAAAGGCAGCGTGACGCCGTGCAGGTTTCAACGGCGGACGGAGCCACGCCCCCCTGCCCCCTTGTCCAGGAGACCCCGGAGGTGATCGTTCCCCGGGGCCGCGCCCATCTGACCTATGCGCGCGCCGGCAACCTGATCCTGCCGCTGCGCTTCGCCCTGAAGATGACGGAGTGGCGGCGGCCCGGTCGCGTCTCCTGGGCGGCGACGAACCGGCGGCGCGTGCAGGCGCGCTGGCCGCACCCGCGTCGCCGGGACAGGTAAAAATCCGTCGATTTCTTGATGAAGGGAAACATCGGCATGCACTGACCTCTCGATCTTGGTGTTACGGATGACCTGGGAGGCCACGATGCAGCGCGGGATTCTTGTCGGACTATTGGCGGCAGCGACGTTCGGATGCAGCCCGGCCGGCACCCATTCGACCACTGACGCGGGCCCGAATGCGGGCGACGACGCCGGCCCCCACCCTGGCGGCGGCACGGGCGGCACCGGCGGCGCCTCCGGGACCGGCGGGTCCAGCGGCGGCGGGTCCGGCGGACGCAGCGGTGGTGGCACCGGCGGAACGTTCTCCACCGACGGCCCGTCGTGCGGCGTCAAGACGTTCGGCCTGTCCAAGATTCCCCCCGACCTGCTGATCGTTCAGGACAAGTCCGGATCGATGGCGTCGCTGCCCGACGGCACCACGTGCCGCTTGAGCATGCAGGCGACCTGTCTGCCCATGACCAAGTGGCCCCAGATGACCACCGCCATCAACCAGGTGGTGATGCAGACGGAGAGCTCGATCCGGTGGGGGCTCAAGTTCTTCGCCGACGACAGTCAGTGCGGGGTCAATCCTGGCGCGACCGTGCCGATCGCCGACATGAATGCCGCCGCCATCGCCACGGCGATCGCCGCCCAGGCCCCCAGTGGCAGCACGCCCACCCGGGAGGCCATCACCTCCGCGGGCGCCTACCTGTCGACCCTGGCCGATCCCAACCCAAAGTTCATTCTTCTGGCGACCGACGGCCAGCCCAACTGCTCCACGCAGGCGGTCTTCGGTTCCCAGGGCGACGACTCGCCCGCTGCCATCCAGGCCGTCAAGGATGTCGCCGCCATGGGCATTCCCGTCTTTGTGGTCGGGATCGGGACCGTCACGGACGCCCAGACGACCCTGACGGCGATGGCGATCGCCGGCGGCCAACCGCAGGCCGCCGACCCCCGGTATTACCCGGTGGCCAGCACGGCCGAGCTGGTGACGGTCCTGGGAACGATCGGCGGCATGGTCGGCTCCTGTTCATTCGGCCTGGGCACCAAGCCCCCCAATCCCGACAACGTCACGGTCGCCGCCGACGGAACCGTCGTTCCCCGGGATCCTTCCCACGCCAACGGCTGGGACTATGGCACCGGCGGCACGTCCATCCAGCTGTTCGGCAAGACCTGCGACGACGCCCGGGCCGGCAAGCTGAAAGACGTCAAGGCCGTCTTCGGCTGCCCGGAGCCGATCGTTCAGTAGGGTCGCCGGCGTCTTCAGTTTTTTCGGATGGCCAGCGGGCTTTGCAGGCTCTTGGCCGCGGCGTCGCGCACCTTGTCCACGGGATCATGTTCGCGCACCCATTCCAGCGTCGCCTGGGCGCCCGGCAGGGCCAGGTTGCGACCCAGGATCAACACCGCCTGCGCGCGCAGGCTGGCCACAGTGTCATTGCGGGCGATCCCTTCCACGGCCTCGAGAATCGGCGCCGTCATCGGGCGATCGCTCAGCGCGGATAGGGCCGCGTTCCGGACCCGTCCGTCGGTGTCCGGAAGCACGCCCAGGATCAACCCGTCGGCTTCGGCGCCCGGAATATTCCGCAGCGACGCCACGGCGCCGGCCCGCACGGCGGGGTCGTCGTCGGACAGGGCGGCCTTGATCGTGGACAGCGTGCTGGGATCGCCAGCGTTACCCAGCGCCGCCAGGAAGACCTTGCGCTGTTCGGGATCGGACGCGGCACCGTAACCGGTCTTCAATTTTTCCACGGCGTCCTTCGCGGCCGGCTGGACGGCGGCGTTGTCGGCGGCGGCGGCGGCCTGTCGGGCGGCGCTGCCCAGGGCCAGCAAGGCGCTGTTCTTCAACTGGTCGCCGTCGGCCTGGTCGGCCAGCGCGCTGAGGCTGGACAGGGTCTCTTCGCTGGGGTGTTGCTGCAGGCCCAGATGGATCACGGCCGCGCCGCGCACGCGGCCGGGCGCCTCCGGGTCGGCCGCCAGAGCCGCCAGGGCCGCCTGCGCCTCGGGCCGGTTGCTGTCAGCTAGAGCCGCCAGCAGCATCTCCCCTTCCTCGGCTGAGGCGCCGGTCTTCAGTCTCCTGGCAATCGCCGCGGCGCTGGTGGGATCCAGCTCGACCAGGGCGGTCAGCCGTCGCTTGACGTTCCAGCGCGCCTCCTGGTTTTCCTTGTTCGGCGGCAGCGCGGCCATGTCGCGCATCAACTCGGCGGCGCTGGCCCCACCCACCAGCCTCCGCCGCTGTTCATTGGCATCGCCGGCGGAGACGGCATCGGCCGGTCCCGTGGCGTAAAGGGTGGATGCCAGCAGGCCGGCGCCAGCGCCGTCGACGATCGGGCCGGCGGTGGCCTGGCCGCGCTCGCGCAGCTTCAGCGTCACCCGCGTCTCGGCGCGAAACTCCGTCTGGCCGAGGATGACCGCCAGCTTTTCCAGGCTGCTGGATGATTCAAGCGCACCGTCGCTGCCGAC